>JBDKGS010000001.1:0-61341 GCA_039798065.1 Fibrobacterota bacterium
CGAGATCAGCATCGGATACTCATTGAATTTAGTCAACGCTTGGTGGAATCATCTCAGGCGCTGCCTAAATTTGGTCCAGCATTAAATAAATTAATCAAGCAGGTTGCAGAATTCATAAGCTTCGAAGCACATGGAGATGAGATAAAATATGTTGGGTGGTCATTCAAGTTGGGGAACATTACCGACGAAACGCGAGAAATCATCAAATTGGGTGCCGCATTTCAATACTTGGTTTGCGATCATCAAAGCTTGTCGTTAATTGATGAAGATACTGAAATTGAATTCGCAAATATAGTATGCACTTTCTATTGGATCCCAATGCGAAAAGGTGATCCGAAAAAGTTTACCATTGGCGAATTGCCAAGAGACTACACTAGGAAACAATTCAGCTTGCTTGGTGATCTATGAAAATTCAATTTAAAACGATAGATCCAAATACAATCAAGGTTGAAGACATAGATTTATTTGTTTGCGCAGTGGGGTACGAATCCAGGTCGACATACTCGTTGCAAAAACTGAGGCGGGCCGGATTATCTGATTCGAAATTACTTATTTTTGCGTTTCAAGATTGCGATACTGATGAATGCGCACGGAATAATTTCTTATCGATTGGGATAGCTAGTGATAGCTGCCAAAAGGTCCCATATAGCGATTCTTCGATTGGGACGAACAAATTTGAATCTGAAGTTTTGCGATTGCAAAGTGAAAAAATAGACAAGGGCATAACGATCCTAGTCGACTATTCTTCCATGCCTCGGTCGTTGTATTGTAAACTGCTGGAAAAAGTCTTTTCATTAAGGCGACGCGATGATGTTTTTTGCTTCTCCTACTCGCACGGAGATTACTCGGGGACGCAACAGGCGCAAACAGCTGGTATTGATAGAATTGGACTCTATAGTGGCACTCCACTACTAGATTCCGCTGGTGTTCGATCACATGTCATAGGACTAGGCTATGACTCGGAACGATCAAAAGCGTTGTATAGCTTCCTTGATCCACAGAATCTCTTTGTATGTTTTTCATACCCCAAGGGTAACGAGACCTTAAGACAAAATCTATACGAAATCAATGATGACGTACTCCAGGCAGCATCACATATCACTCATTTATATGTTGATGACTTTGAAAGCATGATTGCGAAACTAACTGAGATTGTATTAGACTTACGGAAAGCAGGAACCGTAATTTTAGTTCCTGATGGACCAAAACCAGCGATTCTGGCCTTCTCAATACTGCCGTTAATCATACAAGCCAATGGCGTTACGTGCTTGAAAATTTACCGGCATGAAACGGCTTACCATCGTGCCAACGTAATTCCAGACAAAAGGATATCGGGGTTTTTGGTGGAGCAATTTTGAATCCATCAAGTGGAGCCCCGCAATCATTTTTGCGCTGGCCTGGTGGAAAGCGTTGGGCAGTGAATATTATTACGCCAATTATTCATGGTATAAAATTTGAACGGTATATAGAGCCGTTCATCGGCGGAGGGAGTATATTTTTTTCTGTTCACCCTCGGGAAGCAATAATTTCTGATTTGAATACAGACCTAATTGCTACATATAAAGCAGTCAAATCCAGCCCCGCAAAAGTACTTGATCAGCTTCGGCAACTTACATGCTCAAGGGAACAGTACAACGCTTTTCGAAACATGAGTCGATTGAAGAAGAATGTAGATATTGCTACTAGGTTCCTGTATCTAAATCGAATGAGCTTCTCTGGAATGTATAGGGTAAACCTAAAAGGCGAATTTAATGTGCCATTTGGTGGAGATAGAGATCTAAGGACGCTGACAGAAAGCAAAATAATACAAAATGCGTCAAGGTGCTTAAAGGCAGCAGCTATTGAGTCTAGTGATTTTGAGGAAGTAATGGAACGAGCTAAGAAAGGCGATTTGGTATATTGCGACCCGACATATACGGTCGCACACAATAATAATGGCTTTGTGAGATACAACGAAAAAGTCTTTCGGTGGGAAGATCAGCAGCGACTCGCAAAAGCATGCCTACGAGCGAAAAAGCGCGGAGTAAAATTGATAATCTCTAATGCTGCGCATGAATCTGTCATTGAATTGTATCGAGATTTTTCTGAATGCCGAATTCTTGAGCGACCGACAAATATATCAGTCAAAATTCATGCGCGAAAAATTGTTTCAGAAGCCCTATTCATCGTCAAATAGCCTTAGTCAGCATGAAATTATTGAACACCATTTACACCAAACCAGTCCCTACGCCGACGCCGCCGTTTCGACTCCGTAGTTCGCCCGTTGATTGCTCGCCTACAGGCGGCACAGGATTGGATGGCGCTACGCTATGGCCCAGGAGCGTCTGGAGTCCCCCGTTTCATCGGATATGAACATGCGGCAGAGGTGAGACAACGCGAATCGTGAGGAATCGCCTCGAAAGGCCGATAAATACTGGGTTTCCTTGTCTCACAACCCCGCCAAGACAAAAACCGGGCCAACGCTATCTCGGAAGCACGAAGGCGACTCTGTCTCAAAACCCCGCCAAAGCAGGGAATTCAACAGGTCTCGTTCGGAATCGATAAATGGGCTGTAAAATGCCATTCCATGCAGTTTGAACGGGATTTTGAGCTGTGAAAGAGCTCCGGCGTGTCCGCCAGCTTTGTCCGCCTTGTCCGGCATCAAATTGGAATTTTGCGGAGACGATCAGCTGGACAGTCGAGCATTTAAGCCTTTATCCAGCAACGCTAAAACTGCTGGATTGTTCCTTTTGTCTCAAAACCCCGCCAATTTTGTCTCACCTGAGCCGCCCAACTACAGGCACATCACACCAAGCTCACAGATCCGCCGAATCGATCCCGACTGTCGTCAGCAACCACGAAAGATCGACTGGATCCCGTTTCTGGAACTTTGCCATGCGGGCTTCGTTCAGCTGACACTCGCGCACCCAGTCCAGCACAGCTTCCCGCCCTTTAGCAGACCTCACGCACTGCCGCGGGGACTTGTTTTCCAGGACCGGGATCGGTGTGTCCGGCCACTCCCGGTAGGTCGAGCGGTACACCGCGTCGATCACCTCTGGTGTCATCGGAAGAGGCCCAGCTTCACTGCCCGATCCTCCTTCGTCTGTCTTTCCAAGCTCCTGGGTCATGTCCACGATCTTGCGTGACCGGAAGCGGAGCAGGTCGCCCATGTGTAACCGCTCGGTGATCCCCTCTTACTCCGTCCCCGCTTGATTTTGAGGCTTCCGTAGTCCACTACTTCGGAGGTCGATATGTCACCGATTCCATCCCACCACCAGCTGATCCATATCCAGCGTTGGCTCTCCAGTTCCAGCGCTTTACGCAATCGATTGCGCCAACAGCTTCTCGCCCCTGTCACCGCGAAACGTCATACTCCATTGTTCCAAGAGTTACTCGTTGATTGGGATGACTCGTCATGCTGAGCCCCTCGAATCTTCGGGTTTTCGTTTGCAGCGAGCCCGCCGACATGCGCAAGTCGTTCGATGGCTTGTCGGGATTGTGCCGCGAATTCCTCGGACAAGATCCGTCAAGCGGCCAGGTTTTCGTGTTCTTCAATCGTCGCCGCGACCAGGTCAAAGCGCTATGGTGGGATAACTCTGGCTTTGCGATTTGGTACAAGCGCTTGGAATCGGGCCGATTCCATTTTGGGCCCCACAAGGGCGTGATCAGCCAAGCGGAGCTTGCGATGATCCTGGAGGGGATCGAGATCAGAAATGTTCGTCGCTTCAAGCGATTTCGACTACAAAACAACGAAGCGCAATGCTCGAATTGATCAGTATTTATCGAACTTTCGAGGTAAATTGTATCGGTGTCGAAGACCGCTTCCAAAAAGCGCAATGCGCCGGAATCTGTCGCTTCGGAGAAGCTGTCCATCGACGCGATTCTCCAGCAGAATTCCGCCCTGAAAGAGCGCAACCGTTACCTGGCCGAACAACTGGAATTACTCAAGCGCCACATTTTCGGCCACCGCTCCGAGAAGCTGCCGGCATCGCTGGATCCTGCATCGGCGATGGATCTGTTCGGATCCGAAGTGGTTGCGGTTTCTGTCGAAACCGTCCCGGTCCACGCTCACGAGCGCACCACAAGTCCCAAGGGGCATGGCCGCGCGGTGTTGCCCGAAAACCTTCCGTGCGAAGAGATCGAACTGGACGTGCCCGATTCGGAGAAGATCTGTCCCTGCTGTGGCAAGGATCGAGTCTGCATCGGAGCTGATTCACGCGATGAGCTGGACATCATTGCTCCCCAGTTTATCAAGCGCCGCTACATCCGTCCCAAGTACGCTTGCCGCACCTGCACCGAATGCGGCGTGGTGCAGGCCGAGCCCGCCATGTGCGTGATCGACAAGGGTATCCCCAGTGCAAATCTTGTCGTGTGGATCGTGCTGGCCAAGTACCTCGATCACCTGCCATTGTATCGGATCGCCAACCAGTTCAAACGCTGGGGCGTCGAGATCGCCGAAACGACCATGGTCGGGTGGATCGCGTCCGTGTTCGAACTGTTGGGGCCGATTCATCTAGCGTTGGAGCACGAAATCAAGACCTGCGGATGCCTGCATGTGGACGAGACCACCTTGCGGGTACAGCGAGGCGAAAAGGACAAGCTCGGGTTGGGCAAGGCCAGCACCGACTTCCTATGGGCCATGCTTGGGCGAAAACCAGATGGAACGCCGCTTGGCGTGTCCTTCCATTACGCCGATGGCCGACAGCATGCCGTGGCGCGTGCATTGTTGGATGGTGTGACAGGAGTTGTCGTTAGCGATGGGTATGGAGCCTATGACCAGCCATGCGGTGACGACAAGGGAATCGTCCATGCCGCTTGTTGGGCGCATGCGCGCCGCAAGTTTCACGAAGCGCGCCAGTGCGGCCACACGGAGGCTGATCAGCCACTGAAGCGGATCGCCAAACTTTACAAGGCGCACCAGCGAATCGATCTCTTCGCAGTAGGTCTGCTCCGTCGATCCAGACATTTTGGACAAGAACTGACGCAGTCGGAAATTGACGCCATCATCGTTGATCGGCGTCGCAAATGGATGAAGCCGGTGGTCGATGGGATCAAGAACTGGAATGATCAGACACGCATGAGCGCTTTGCCCAAAGGGCATATGGGCAAGGCAGTCCGATATTTCGACAACCAGTATCCGAGACTGGTGAAGTTTCTCGAACATGCGCGGGTGGATCTGGACAACAACATCATCGAGCGCTCGATCCGGCCGATCGCCATCGGCCGCAAGAACTGGATGGTCGCAGGAAGCGAAGACGGAGCCGAGCGCGCCGCCCTGCTGATGTCACTGATCGGAACCTGTCGCATGCTTGGAATCGACCCCACCGCGTATTTTTGCGACGTGCTACTGCGGGTTAGGATGAGACCAAAGAACGCCGATTGCGCCGACCTCACGCCTGACAAATGGATGACGGCGCGGGCAAACTAGAAAGGCGATCACCTCAACAAAAAGAGGGGATCACCGAGCGGTTACGCCCATGTGTGCCTTCAGCCACTTCCGGTTATCCGCTGCGGCGAGCCGACTCCGGGACTCCAGGATCAGCACATCGCCGTCCAGGGTGAGCTTGGCCAAGCTGCGAATCACCCCGGTATCCGTCGACTGCACGCGATTCCACTCGGTCTGGAAATCGTTCATGGGCTCGATGTCCTTGATCCCAAAAAGCGACCGCCGAATCCCCTTGAGATCCAGCACAGTGAACCGGTCCATCACCAGCTCCAGCGGCGCGCGACTTGCACCATCGACGATGCGGATTTTGGGCGGAATCGCAACCTTGCGCAAGTACTGACGCAGGAACTCGCGCTCCAGTGCCAAGGCGGCTTCACGGAGAGCGCTCTCGCTCTTGGAGGTGGACCGAAACTGGGCCAGAAGCTGCTTGGCCTCCTTGCGGTCGGCCCGAAAAATCGAGGAGACCGTGGGCTCGGCGGCATCGTACACGACGCGCGCCGCCAGCACATCGAAGTGCAGCACCTGGGTGGAGGCGCTGATCTCCGCGACTTCGATCAGATCCCCACGTGGCGAGTTCAGCGGGACAAGGCCGATGAACTTCCCCACGGACACCGACTGGACCTCCCAGAACCGAAGCGGATGTAACGCCAACTGTTGCACATTCGCCAGCTGCTCCCGAGACAAGCGGTGACCGAAACGCTCCGCAAGTCCGCAGCGCGCGAGCTCAGCAAGCATGCACTCCTGCACACCGACCAGCAGGCCAGAAAGCTCTTCGGGGTTGGCCTCGCCGAATCGCGCAAGCCCTTGCCGTACTTCCGAATCATCGATGATCGAGTCGAAGAAGCGCCCGGTCTCTTCCGGCATCCACTTGGGTGCGGACTCGATCAGCTGTTCGACCTGGCGGCCGTTAACGTAGTCCGGATGCTCGTTCGCTGGAGCCGTTGCCAACCCGTGCTTCTGGTCGGCGGCCATGCAGCATTTCTTGTACTTGTTCCCGCTGCCACAAGGGCATGGATCGTTTCGACCTGGCATCGTTTGGCTCCGTCCCTTTCGAGTGACGCACGGGCGAAAATAGCACGGAGAAGTGCTTCACGGATGAATCAGCCGCTACTCCTCGGTGCGCCTAGCCAAACCCTCTGGACCTCCGCGGACACCTGGATTACCTGGGCCCATCGGGCCTACCAGCGAAAGTGGTTCAGGGGGGTCCACCGACGTAAAATGCCCGGTGGACACCGGAAACATCGTTTCAATCACTGCTGACCCGGGTCCACCACCAAGTGCAATTCATGAGGTTTGTGATCAGCAAAGACGAGACAACTTGAAGTGTCGCACGAACAATCTTCGCCAAAACAAGCTGAGGACTCGCTCATCCATCTATATATTGATTCTCATTCTCATACTTTGAAACAGGAGACAACCATGAACAACGACGCAACGCCACTCCTTCAAACCGTTAACGGTGCCGTCTACCCGATGTCCAGCGGAGCCCGCGTTTTGCTTGGATTCGACGGCGCCTGGATGGCCCTCACCCGCGAGCAGTTGACCGGTGTCGGCAACACCCTGGCCAACATCCTGAACTGCCCGTTCAAGCACCATCACCTCGAAGCCGGCATGCTGTTGCGCTCCAAGGACGGCGCCCATCGGTTGCCGCTGACCGAGGATTCCGCCAAGGAGCTGCACGGCCTGATCAACGACACGCTCCTGCTCTTGGAGGCTGAGTCGGCGTTGGCCGATGCATTTCCCGCCACCGCTGTGGAGTGACACCGGCGCAGGCATTCGGTGGTTGCGGCGTCGCCAAACCACCACCACTCGACAATCTTGCCAATCACAACCACCAGATCTAGTATTCCCCCAAGCAGGTGCCCGTCGACCAGAAGCGTTGCTTTCGGTCTTGGAACGGGAGAATCGGGAAGTCCGGTGGGGAGGGTTACCTCTGATTCCGGCGCGGACCCGCCACCGTGACCGGGGACCTTGAACGCAAATCCACTGAAGCCACAAAACTTCGGGAAGGCGCGTCGAAGGGGTGATCCGGGAGCCGGGAGACCGGCCTGCTGCAGGAACGCGGCCCTCGGGATATAGGGTCTCGCGCATTGGTGGAATGCCTCGGCATCCCGCCTTGTGGGTCGCGCCTGCTCATCGTCCTCCAGGCGGAGATCCCGGAATGAACCAGACAACCAACCACCTCGCCACAGCCACACCGCTTCCGTTTCCGCGCATCCGCAAACGCGACGGACAGATCGTCGAATTCGAGGCATCCCACATCGCTCGCGCCATCGCCAAGGCGGGACTGGCCACCGGCGAGTTCGATGAAGCCTCCTCACGGCGCCTCACCCTCAAGGTTCTCGCCCTGCTACCGTCAGCCGTTACCGACGCGGTTCCCACCGTCGAAGAGGTCCAGGACCTGGTCGAGGAAGTGCTGCTGGCCTCGCCGTTTCGGAAGACTGCCAAGGCCTACATCCTGTACCGCGACCAGCACACCAAGCTGCGCGAGATCCGCGACCGCGCCAGCATCGATCTGGTCGACGGCTACCTGCGCAAACTCGATTGGCAGGTGCGCGAGAACTCGAACATGAGTTACTCGCTGCAGGGGCTCAACAACTACATCGCCAGTGCAGTCAGCCAGACCTACTGGCTGAACTCCATCTACACCCCCGAGATCCGCAACGCCCACGAGTCCGGCGAGCTGCACCTGCATGACCTGAACCAGCTCTCGGTGTACTGCGTGGGCTGGGATCTGCACGACCTGCTTTCCCAGGGTTTTCAAGGCGTCTCCGGCAAGGCGGAAGCGCGACCAGCCCGCCACCTGCGCACCGCTCTGGGGCAGATCGTGAACTTCTTCTACACACTCCAGGGCGAAGCCGCCGGGGCCCAGGCGTTTTCCAGCTTCGACACGCTGCTGGCTCCATTCATCCGCGCTGATGGACTCGACTACACCCAAGTCAAGCAGGCTCTGCAGGAGTTCGTCTTCAACATCAACGTGCCCACGCGCGTGGGCTTCCAGACCCCGTTCACCAACGTCACCCTGGACCTGGTCTGCCCCGAGCACTTCGCCAGCCAGCCGGTGGTCATCGGAGGCGAGCTCCAAAGTCTGACCTATGGCGAGCACCAGGCGGAAATGGACCTTTTCAACCGGGCTTTCTTCGAGGTCATGAGCGAGGGCGACGCCAAAGGACGCGTCATGACCTTCCCCATCCCCACCATCAACCTGACCAAAGGGTTCGACTGGGACAACCCAGCCTGGAAGGGCCTTTGGGAGATGACCGGGCGTTACGGGATCCCCTACTTCTCGAACTTCATCCATTCCGACCTCGATCCGTCCGACGCACGCTCCATGTGCTGCCGGCTGCGCATCGACAACACGCAATTGGAACGCCGCGGCGGCGGCCTCTTCGGCGCACACCCCCTGACAGGTTCTGTCGGCGTGGTCACGTTGAATCTGCCACGGGCCGCACACCAAGCTTTTGTCGAAGCCCATGATCAACCGGCCCGGATCGCCGAATTCCGACGCATCCTGGAAGCACGGATGGAGGTCGCACGCGAGAGCTTGGAGATCAAGCGCAAGTTCCTGGAGCGACTCACCGACTCCGGTCTGTTCCCGTACACCAGCTTCTACCTGCGCCACATGCGCGAACGTTTCGGTTGCTACTGGAAGAACCATTTCAGCACCATCGGGATCGTCGGCATGAACGAAGCCTGCGAGAACATGGGGCTCGGCGGCATCGGCTCCGAGGCCGGGCACCGCTTCGCTCGGGAGACCCTGGATTTCATGCGTCAGATTCTGACACGCTTCCAGGAAGAAACCGGCAACCTGTACAACCTGGAAGCCACCCCGGCCGAAGGCACCAGTTACCGGCTCGCCCGCAAGGACAAGACCGACCTACCACGGATCCAGGTCGCCAACGAACAGGCGGTTCGCGAAGAGGGTGCCGCACCGTACTACACCAACTCCTCGCACCTTCCCGTCGATTTCACCAACGACCTCTTCGAAGCATTGGAACACCAGGACGATCTGCAGACACGCTACACCGGCGGGACGGTCCTGCACCTGTACCTGGGCGAGCGGGTCTCCGATCCCGACGCGGTCAAGGACCTGGTGCGCACGATCGCCAACGGTTACCGGATGCCGTACTTCTCGCTCACGCCCACGTTCAGCGTGTGTCCCGAGCACGAATACATCGCCGGCGAACATCCGAGCTGCCCCGTGTGTGCACGCACGAGCGAAGTCTATTCCCGTGTAGTCGGTTACCTCCGACCGGTCCAGCAATGGAACGAAGGGAAACAATCCGAATTCGCAGCTCGGCGCGCCTACCAGATGCCCGAAGGAAGTGAATCGGAAACCGCATTCCGGACCTCCTGCCCGCAGCCCGCGTGAGAATCGGAGGCTACGAGAAAACGTCGCTGGTCGACTTTCCGGGTCGGGTGGCGGCGGTGGTGTTCACTCAGGGCTGCAACTTCCGCTGTCCATGGTGTCACAACCGACAGTTGGTCGAGCCAAGGGCGTTCGGCCCGCCGATTCCTGTCGATGACATTTTCCGGCATTTGGGTGGCCGCGTGGGAAAACTCTCCGGGGTGGTCGTGACCGGCGGAGAGCCCACCCTTCAGCCCAACCTGGAGTCGTTTCTTGCACGCCTGTGCGCACTCGGTTTCGCGACCAAGCTGGACACCAACGGCTCGAACCCGGCTGTCGTTCAAAAGCTTCTGGACCGTGCGCTGATCGACTTCGTGGCTGTGGATCTCAAGGCGCCATGGTCGCGTTACCGCGAAGCGTGCGGGGTGCGGGTCGACACCAGGGCTGTTCAGGAAACCATCCAACTTCTGCGTGCGCAACGCATCCCGCACCATCTGCGTACCACCGATTGGGCGGAGTTCGCTCCCGGGGAGCGCGAGGAGATCGAAGCGATTGCTGGCGGATCAACCTTGGTCTGGCAAACCTTCCGCGCAGTCCATCTCCAAACCTGTGGCTGAAAACACCAGGCACAGCCCATTCGGGTGCTCGAAGGGCTGTGTCGCCACGGAACCATCGATCAAGTCGAGCTTGAATCTTCCGGAAGCGCCGCGAGAATCCGAGTCCACTTGTCCACCAGGAGATCGATCCTTTCCGTCAACACCTGCACATGTTCCACCAACTCTCGATCCTGCTGGCGACGCCGATGACGTAACTCCGCTTCCAGAGCCTCATCCGAAAGCAAGCTCAAGCCCTCATGAGCCTCCAGGTGTCGACGAAGATCCAACCGCTCCTCGAGTGTCGTGGTCGATGGTACCGTTTGCTGCTCCAGGACTTCCTGGGGCTGTTCTGCAATGGGCGTGGTGTCGTGCATCTTCGCTCTCCTTGTTGAGGGATACGAAGAATTGCGGCATCGTAAAGCACCCTGAAGACACCGCCGTCGCGGCGGCGTGAACAGCCGCCCCGAACCGGCACGCACTCTCCCTAGCGCCAACGCAGACCAGAATTTCTTGCTTTCAAGCACGACTCCGCCAAACACCCCGGTGATGAATCATCCAATCATCGGAGCCTCGCTATGAAGCTCGCACAAATCCGCATCCTGCTTCCCCTCGCCTTTTTGACTTGTGCAGCTGCAAACGCAGCACTCGATACAAACGTCGTCCGGGCACAGCTTCCGGCACCCCGCCCGCTCATCGCCGTCGGCCACCCCGTCGACTGGTGGTTCGTCTTCAAATTCAACTCCGCCAAGTTTCCGGGGTGCGCAGGAGTCGCACAGCAGGCATGTGTGTTCGGCGGATCCGTCCAAGAGGGAAAGAAGTACAGCCAACAGTTCGTCTACGCCAGCAGCACGAACCCAGCCCTGCACGAAGGGGGCACCTGCCTCGGCAATGACACAATCCAGGATCCCCTGGGTGCAACCTTCGAGCAGGTCTACTCAGGCGGCTACAACTACCTCACCTGGAACGACCAGTTCTACAAGGATCCGCCCATCCATGGGTGCGGCAACTCCTGCAGCGCACCTTGGGGACACTCCAAAGGCCTGGTGGCCTGGAACGACAGCGGCGTTGGATTCGTGTTACAGGTTTCGACACCATCGTGGCCGGCATCTGCGAGCAAGGACCATCCGCGCGCAACTGACGGAAACACCCTCGGATGTATCAGGGACAACAACATCCGCCTCAGCCAGCATTTCTTCGCGCTCAGGCTCACCAAGGATGACCTCGTGCTTACGCTCCGGGGCATCCAGAACGCCAGCGTGGCCACAGATCCAAGCAACCCCCAGATCGCGCGGAACGGCGGGCCCGAGGATGTGCAGAAGCTCGTCCAAAGCCTGGGCCAGAAGTCCAGCTCGCACACAGCAACGCACACCATGCTTTCCACAGGCGTGGAGCTGATCTCCAAGCCATCGCAGCTGCATGTACCACCCTGGCAGATGGTGTCTTCGATCCTGAGTGGGGTGCCGCTGCGTACGGCCAACTGGTGGAATCGCACGTCCATTCCAACAACGACAACCGAAACCCCGATCGGCTGCTGGGACTCAACCTTGGACAAGCCTGGTGCGGTCGAGATCGCAACCACAGGCCGATGGAACACGGTCCGTTTCAGCCTCAAGGGCGGCCCCAGTGGGAATAACAACCACGCCAAGATCGGAGTGTCCATCGACTCCGTGCACGCGTACACGATCTTCGGTGACATGAATCAGCAAGGCGCATTGTCCGGGCCGGATTGCAACAGCAGCCAAGATGGTCGCGGCGGGCTGTTCTTCGTGGTCAGCAACCCCACCCTTCATCAGAGCGTGCAGGAACTGATCACCGGCGACACCGCGGATCCTTGAGGTCTGGCTTCATGCTCCTGAAGGTCGCCTGCCCGGCTTCCCTGTGAATAGCCCAGTTGCATCGGACTTGCAGAGGATTCGGTCACGAATCATTTCAGCGGTTTGCTCGTCACAAGTGTTCTCAGGCTCCTTGCCTGTGCGCTGGTTGAACTCCCAGACGTAGAAGGCGTACGCGTACAGCTTCGCCTCATCCTTCTTCAGGGAATCCACCAGAGCCTGGAAGTCCTCGACGCAGCACAGCGCACGGAACCGAGCCATGTCCGCACGCATCTGGGCTTCGTTCACCTTCAACGGTGAAAGCTTCACCACGTACACGACTTCCTCGATGATCTTCCGAAGCTCCGCGACCTCCATGCGATAGTCGCGCATCGTCTTGAAATGGCGGCGCCAGATCTCGGTTTCGATCTCGTCGGTGCTGTAACTGCTCAGCGGATTTTTCGACACGTCATCCTCGTTGGATCCGGAAGGACGAGCACTTCGTTCACCGGGGAGATGCAGGCATCCCATTCGGAGGCCGCCCCAGGATCAGCTGGATTGTTGTCCGGCACGTGCACGCGTGATCATTCTATCACGTTGCAGACACAACTGCAATAAGCTGTACGTGCATGGCCGCACACGCCACCTCTGGAAGTGCCCCTACGGCAGAAAGCCGTCGGCACCAGGCTCCGGCGCGTGCCAGTACCGGAACTTGTCCAGGTACTCACGCAAGCCGGGATACTCCGTGACGTGCTCCTCGATCAGCTTGTGCGCGGACTCGACCAAGCCGTTCTCTTCCTCGGGCTTGACCTTGCCCCGAAGTACGGCAATGCGCAGCTGGACGAAGTACGTGTCCAGAACATCGCACACGCAGTAATCGTCGATGCGGACATGTTCACCGGCATCCCAAAGATCCTGCACCATGCTGCCCTTGGTGTCCATCTTCCCGGGCTTGTGCAACAGCGTCGCGAGCATGTGCAGGCCACCAGCCATCCGCGTGGCACCATGCGAGGTCATGAATTCCATCAGGTCCAGGTGCCCGCGCTGCTGGTAACGTGACCGCGGCGAACTCGGACCTTCCACGCCAAACCACCCCGGCGCTTGCACCCCGTAGCGGAAGGCCGCCAGCTCCAGCACCGGCAGATCAAAGCCCCGGCCGTTGAACGTGATCAACTGCGGCTTGTGCCGGCGCTCCCAGCCGTCCCAGAACGCCTTGGTGATGATGTGTGGCCGGAAGCTCGGGCGATCCAACGTCGCGAGACCTACGAGCTGGAAACGGTCATCCACACCCGCGAGCGCCGTCGACACCGGGACATGGAACACGTGCGGGATGAAGTCGGACTTGCCATCGCTGGCCTCGCGCAACTCCGCTGCAAGGCGTTCGCGCGCTTGCGCCGGCGTGAGCTCCGGTTCGGCCGGCCACTTCACACGCTGAACCAAGCGACCGTCGACGACGGTCTCAATGTCCATGACCAGCGCGGTCACGTTCGCGGGAAGTGACACGCTTGGTTACTTTCGGCCGCGGGCCTTCGCCGCGATCTTCAGCTGCTGAATCTGGATTTCCAGCACGTTGATCGCGCGCTTGTGCTCAGCGATTTGTGCGCGATAGGCGTCAAGTTCCTCACGCTTGCGGCGCTGGAGCTCGGCGTGGATTTCCTCTGTGGAAAGCAGATTCACTGGAAAGGACATGAGCACCTCGAAACAAAAAGAATTTCATAAGAATGATACCAAACTTACAATTAACAATCATGACTCAGCCATATCCGCGGACCATCAAAAATACCGATGTGCAAATTCAACGTCATGACCCTTGAAGCTCTACTATACCATTTTACAAACATGAGCTATCCAGCACAAAATTCACGCGCGTTCTGCCTCAATTATCGAGACAAAATTGGATTTGCCCCCAAAGCGCCTAGAACAATTCGCGATATTCACGATCTTCCAAATTCAATCGACGCATCTCTAGTATTTCCTTATACGAGATCTTCGCCCCTGTAAGCGCGCAAACATCTACATCGGAAATGCATTTTTCAACTAGATCATCCGATTGAAATCTAAGTGGAGGAAGAATCACAGCAAAATCATCAACCCAATAAAACAATCCTTGCTCTAGCCAAACGATTGATTTTGGTGGCAGCGTTTTCGCAAGCTCGATCAAACAATTCAGCCATTCATGCCGGCATTCAATAAAATCGACAGAACTCCGGAACGCAACAATTGCACCGCGATACACAGTCTTGTCAATAGTTAACAACAGATTCGGGATAATTGGCCCGCCCTTCGTCGTCAATCTTGACTGAGCAATCTGAGTGAGCCTTAGAATTTCAGAAACAAAATCACGATGACCAAACCCCTTGATAAACAAGTGTGAGTTTTGAAATACAACTAAATTTCGCTCAGATTCTAATAAACTCATTTCACCAATTTCCATTCGATTTCAGGCACAATGTGCCAAGTTAAGTCCTGAGCCGAAATCAGGGACAGGAGAAATTGTACAAGCATGCGTAATTGTGCTTTCTAGGAAATTGATCCTGACAGAACGGCTACTTGCGAATCCCCGCCAGCTGATCTTTCAGGTCATCCGCCAGTTTGCCAGCGTCCGCGTACCAGTCGGATTGGGTGATGATATTGGTCACCACGGCAAAGGTCGTTGAGGACGCCTCCAACCTACCACCCGCGATCGCATTTTGGCTTCGGGGGTCGAACACGAGCCAGTTCATTTTCGCGTAAAGGTGCGAGCTCGTCGTGCCTCCGCTCCCGCCGAGGCCGGGCATATTCAACAAGCCTGTCGAAAAGACCATCGGCCCGAAGAACAGGTGAAGCTTCGTGGTATCCAAGTCCGCCTTCGCGAAGTAGGCCTTGATGGATTGGTCGCCGAGTTGGAAAGAACTCGAGTCATCAGCTGAATGGAACGGCGTTACCGAATCTAGGACCACCCCTGTCGATTTCGATTGGGCCATAAGCTTGCCAAGGAAGACCGCCTGAATTCGGTGCTCAAACTCCGCATCCGAAATTCCGTCCTTGGCGAACGACTTGTACGGCCCTGATGCCAAAGCCGTGAACGGATGGACAGACTGTGCGAGCAACACCACCATCGGAAGCTGCCGAATTTCCACTCGATCGATTCCCGTGAGAACTCCAGTTCGAGCGGCAGCACATCCATACAAAAGAGGAAAACAGAGAAAAAGGCAAAGGCCGAAAGCCGCACTTCGCATCGCAACAAGGCTTCGAGTCGCAGGCAACCTCACGGTCAATTGTAAGTCCAGGTCAATTGAAATCCCGGCCCCATCGCATGCCAATAGAGAGACTGATCCGGATCACTCCACTTGACCTGTTCCCAAGTAATCATTGCTCCCAATCCACTGAATTCGGAAACCATGAATTCTTTCCCTAAACCAATTGATAGCCGATATCCCTGGCCATTCCCGAATTTATCAGAACCCACAAGATAGCCCATAGAACTGGTTACGAAATAATTCTCTTTCGAGTACCAAGAGAATCCTGCACCAAACGTCAAACTTTGGAATTCGCTCTGATAGGTGACCAGCGCGTCTATAAGCGACAAATGTACGGCGAAGCGCGGCACAAGAGATCCACCCATTTGAACCCGAACAAGGGTGGCGGCGTTTCCCAATGATGAATGTCCCGTCGAATTGATATCAACGGAAGCTGGAGCCATGGGGATTCCACCCAGACCTGCCCGGAAAAAGAAGCCTTCATGAGTAGCTTCGTTTGAACTCCCATCAACGGCTGAACCCTCAGGTCCAAGCCAATCAGGCCTAGCCACCGCAATTGCAGCGAGCAAACAAACCAATTTCAAAGCCATCGCATCTCCTATCAATCTTTCCAACAACAATTTCGTGCACAAATCGTTCCCCAATGCCACCGCAAGGAAAACGGCCTAGGGATTAGCGCCCAATCACCGTTCACGAAAACACATAAATCAAATCAAAAATCACAACATTCCAAGAGCCAAGCGCTAGTCCTTTCTTTATGTTATTGCGATGCATCTTCGATTCACAATACGTATCAGAATATGACACAATACAAAAAGGGAAGACCCATGCATTAATACTCTTGAAGAACCGGACATCCCCAGTTGGGCACTTCTTGGAGTCAGAATATTCCGACATCATCACGCCATCCGAAACTTTACCCCACCCCACTGACTTATTGAGCCCGGGATCGACAAGCAGTGTCATGATCACGTTCACCACAAGGTAGAGGCTGAGCCCAAGATAGACTGATTTTTTACTCATTTTGAGGCTGCCGTTTTGGGTGGATAAGTTATAGAGCCGAATAACAGAATCTCAGCCATAAACCCTTCACCAGCTCCATCAGTCCTCTCCGCTGGAGTCAGCAAACTATATGCATTCAGAAACTGAAGTCCGCTTGGCAGCAACACTGGTGGAGCACTCGGTTACTGATAAAATACCTTGAATGTATTGCCTGCACTATCTTTTGCGACACCTTCTACCAAAGGATTATAGCACGTGTAATCCTTTGGATTGCCCGGCTTACAATTTGTGTAAACTATTGATTCTGCCATTAACGTCAACCCCGAGTCGCACATATACACTTCCTTGCTGTGTAATCCTTTATTGTATGAATCACCGTCACAATAGCCGCGGCCATAGACAAGCTCCCATTCATCACGCAAGGTGAAATTGAAGACGCTCATCGTATCTCGACTGAGATTGTCGCCTAAGCTTCTAATCCAAATGCAAGAACGCTTCTTGCCGCTTGAAAACACCAAGTCATCAACCCCTTTCTCAGATGCTCCAACCTGACGATCCAGGTATAAGTATCGGGCCCCCTGGTATGTTTTTTTGGGTTCTCGCGGAACGAAAATCACTCTGGAACTACATCCCAGAATCGGAACGAAAGAAAATACACATATAATCAGCAGCAACGAAAACGGCATCACTCTATTGAATTGGTAAACACGCCCTGAAAATGTGAGAATTCTCATTTTGCCCCAGGCGCCTTATTAATTGCAGAATTGTCACCATCAAGATATTTAGCGAACCAGTCCTCGTCTTTTGCACTCCACCACCAACTGGGACGACTTGCTACTACACCTGCAGTAAGTAGGTTTGAGCAATTCATTCCAGCTTCTCCACAAGCTTGATGTTGCGGGCCAGGAATACCGTAAACCGGTACAAATACCCAGTCTCCAGCTCTCCTGCCATCTGAACCGGTTTGTAATCCAGACCAAATCAAACCAACCCCAAGTCCATATCCATTCGCAACCATATCACCTGGTGTATCATATAACCAATCCAACAAAGGCTGATCATCAAACGGATGGCCGCCGGTTCCTTTATAGCCCTTGGCCACTTCATAGCCAATATCATACGCCAAAGCCACAATCGACAAAATCGTTTTAGGCAAAAAATTCACAATTGAATTATATGTGCCTGTAACCTCTCTCGCGGCCTCATTAACATAGTGAAAATTATTCAACGCGTGTAAAATCTTGAAATCATTTCGGCTTGCGGCGATCCAAGCTTTACTGTACCGACTCATGTCCGCTTGAGAATTGCTGTATGCGCGCGACTTCGCAGCACTAAAGTCCATCCACATCCCTGTGGGGTCAATACCTTCTAAAGGACTATTTCCCGTATAGGAGTAAGGCGTCCAAAACTGCTCCCCAGCGTCTCTTCCCGTGAAGCTTCCTCGTTCTGGCGAGTACCATCTGGCGTTGAAATACCAATCGCCCATGGCAGCCTCGTAGACTTTTCCCTGGTAGAGTAGTTCCGTGGTCAGTTGGGTCCAGCTTTCCTCGATGTTCCCCCACGGATCCCAGATCCAACGACCCAGCACAGCTCCAGTGTCAGAAAGCAGAGCCTGAGTGGTGCCTTGGTGGTCGACGAGCACGTAGCGCACTCGCGTTTTCCCAGAGGAATCCGTCGCCTCCGCCACGCGATTGAGGCCGCTGTAGACGTGCCAGTTCCAGCCGTGGTCCGATCCACTATCAGCAACGATGGACGAACCGTCGTAGACCCACTTGTGGGTCACGGTCCAGCTGGACGTGTCGCTTCCCTTGCCGATGGCCGATAGAATCCGGTTCCCGTCTTCGCCGTAGTCGAAGCGCAGCCAAGTGGTGTCCAAGTTCGCCAGCCGATTGATGATCCTCACCCTCTCCAGCTCGTCCCGTTTGTTGAAACGCCGCTCAACCACGCGCCAGGCCTTTGAAAGTGTTCCGGTGTCGGCAACTTGGGCGAAGCTCGCTTCCACGGACAGGTTGCCCCGAGCGTCATGCCTGTAACTCGTCCAGCCCTTACGGGCCGTATAGCCGGTGGCCACGCGGTTGGCCACGTAGGTAAAGGTGTCGCTCGCGCCACGCCCCATGGGGTGGGACAGGCGGGTTCGATTTCCGTTGGGATCGAAGCCGGTTGATATTGCCTGTCCATCGGGGTAGCGGATGTTGTTGAGCTGGTAGAGGCGATCCACGTCGAAGCCCAAGGTATCCCCCAAATTTCGGCGCATCCCTGCCACATTCCCAGCGCCATCCCAGCTCATGCGTTGAAGATACAGCGTGTCCTTGGTCGTGGAGTTGTTCTTCTGCACAAGGCTCTGTGTCAGGTATAGGCGCTGAGCCTCGAAATTGTTCGTTTCCGTCAACCTCGCTCCCATTCCGTATCCCGCCACTAGGTCATTTTGACGGTAGCTGATGTCGTGCAGAACCGCGATTGAATCGTTTCCGTGAACCACGGATTCGGATGACAGGCGATGGTAGAGATCGTAGGATGTCGACACATGGGCCATACCAGGCAAATCCTGTCGAACAACCCCTCCTCCAAGATCATATCGCCAGGATTGATTCACCGAATACAGCGACGGCATCGCGAGGCCTCGCGACAAGCGGCGCCCCATTACATCGTAAGTGTAAGCAGCAGTCACTCCTGTGCCTCGCGTGATCCCGAGCAACCGACCAAGATCGGCAACTGCACCGAAGTTGTCCCATGCGTAGGTGACATTTTCGCGAGCACTTGCGCCGTAGCTTTCCGCCAACAAACGCGACAGGCCATCGTAGGTCATAACCTTGACTGTGAGCGACTCCGGATGCGTCACCATCTGCACGGTATCCGTAACAAGGCGAGAACCAAGATCGTAGCCCATCGCATGGCGTATATCGTCCGGATAGACATTCCACAGCAATCGATTGCGCTCATCGTAACGTCGCGTTTCAACCAGCCCCTTGGGGTCGGTCAGTTTAACCAAGTTCCCGAGATTGTCGAAGACTTGTCGCACCTTGATGGTACCGGTAGCCGCTGGCGCAGGAACACCCGCTGACGCGTCACCACCCAACCGCAATTGGAACGCTCCCGAATCGCGCTCGATCAGCGTGTCACGTCCAAAACCATCCCAATGGAAGGTGGTCTTGACACCCAATGGATCCTGTTCGACCAAGAGTCGGGCACTGTCGTTGTAGAAATAGCCGTTCTCCCAAGAAAGAGAGCGACTACTTGCTAGAGCTGGTTGCAGATAGACACGGCTTGTCGTCAGTCGACCCGTACCATCGTAGTTGTGAAATTCTTCTCGGGCATCAGCATCTCTTTTCCACTGCAGCTTGTCGAAGATGTTGTAGGAGAAAAGAGTGGTGGTTTGTTTCGACGTATCTGTTGTAGACGGGTCGCTTCCCTTAGCTATCCGTTTTTCTGCGACCATGCGTCCTGTGCCATCAAAACGAGCTTCGATCGTCACTCCCGATGGGTCGGTCTGCCGTACCGCGAGCGTCTTCTGGTTCGGGTAGTTGCTCGCGAAACCTTGAACCTTGCGCCAGGCGCTGGTCGGCTGTAGGCGATCGACGTATCCGAATGACACCACACCGCCGTCGGGGTTAGTCACTGATACGGGTCGGCCCAAACGATCATATTGCCTCGTGGCAACTCGCCCACCTGGATCCTTCGTGGCGAGCACCCAGCCATGATCCACATCGAAGAAGCGACTGGTATCCAAGACGGATCCTGTCGGCGACACACCTGGGGTCTGTGCGCTCACATACAAGCGGCTCCGAGCTGGCAGCATCTGGAAAATGCTGTCATAAGTGGTCTCCTGGACGGAGACCGAATTTGGCCCAAGGTACCGACTTGTTCGGAAGGGAAGCAACGGACGGTTCTGGGCCTCGGCATAGGCTATATCCAGACTTGGCTGCCAAGCTCCGTTCAACCAAATCCGCTGACGGACTACGCGTGGCAAAGGAGTTGGCAAGCTCGCTCCCTTCCAATCCTGATATTCGGTCGAGTCGGCGACAAGCACCGAGTCGTTTGGATTAAAGGTTGTGGTTCCAGAAGCAACGCCACCCTTGCGCCAAACGCGCGAGCTTGTGCCCAAACCCAGCTGATACAGGCTGTCCAGGCGGAAATTTGGGTTTGGCTTGGCGTTCACTGCGACGACCTTCAGGATGCCGCCTGTCGCCGAATCCTTGACGATGCTCGTGTCGCGGGTGATGCTCCAAAACTCTCCGTTGCGGCGATGCTGCACACCATACCGGGTGTCGACTTCAGGACAAGACACCGTTACACTGATTCCCGTCGAAGCAATGACGGAATCCGTCTTCAGCTTGTTCGAGAGATCGGATGGGCACACGCGTTCGCGAATTACACCACCATCATCATCGTACTCCCAGGTCGTGATTTTCGGATCGTATTTCGCGGACATTCCACGCGAATCGATTTGCACGATCTTGCGATCGCCATTGTACTGGTACTGCGTGCGTTTCATTCCAGGCGCCCCAGCCCCGTGGTACTCCGCCATCAACAGGAATCGACTGGTCCTGAATTCCAGACTGTCTAGCACCTTGTCGGTGTCGTGAATGGTTCCGTCGAGACGCTGGACCGTCGTGCGCCCCTGGTACCCGTGCTTCTTCATGTTCACGTTCTGCGATTCCAACATGGGTGCAAAGACGTACCAGTCGGTTGTTTCCGATTGCCTCCATGCATCCCGTGGATTCACGACGTGATCCGGCTGCATCAACTGTGTGTGGATTGAAGTGCGTAAGGCCTGTGGCCGCCCCGCCGTCCATCCGTCATAGAAGTAATCTCGCTCCAAACGGAACTTCTGATCGTTTCTGTCTGGATACTCAACAACCGCCCGGACGAAACCGTCAAAGGTCGTGTTCCGCTCACCCGAATAGGCATAGGAAGTCCTGCTTCCGTTCGCATGGTCGATCTGGTACAAATCGCCATTTGAGTACGAGAAGGTCGTTGTGTCGATTTGAGTGGAATTCACACGCTTGGCTTCCCAGTTAACCACGGTGGTGGAATCGAACACGTTGCCGTTTTTCCCCGAGTAGGCGAGGTAGGGATGGCTTCCCATGCCACCCCAAACCGTATCTACAGCCCTTGCCAATTGTCCATTCTGGCCGAGTACGCCAGAAATCACATGATTTCCTGAAACAACTGACCCGCGGCCCGTTGCCCCTTCCCAAGCGGCGATCACGTGGTGCAAAGAATCGCGACGGATCGTAACGGAGTCGCCTGTAGGGTGACGAAACTTCGACGGTACAGCCCAATACGAATGGTAACCCACCTGATCGAACACCATGCCTTTGTCGGCACGACCTGCGCCGAAAACAATTTGAGTGCCTCCCGGATCCTTGACGAGGTAATACCCGGTGGAATCCATCGCACGACTGGATTTGATAGCATCATCGCTAGGATCTTGACCAAGATCCTCGACATCAGGCACACCTTGGGGCAAGCAGAAGTACACCTTTCTTTGGTCCACATTCGACAAGCTCACGTAGCTGACCCATTTCCGTCCATCAACCGTTCGCGCGGAATCGTCGGATAGAATGAACCGGGACGCTCCTCCATCCGCTCCGACCAGATGCAAGTCAGGCATCGGATGCCGCGACTCGCTGGAATAGTCTACGACCGTATCAAATGTCGCGTAAGAGTTACCATCCTCATCCTTTGGACAAGCTGGCTGCCCTTCAGATCCACATGTCTGCACGATGGTCGTCTGACTCCACATTCTTTGGAATCGTCCTTGGGCCTTCTGCAATTCAGGATCAAGGTTTGTCCCAAGCATCCCCGTGTACCCGTTAACACCCAGTACCCATGGATTGAGAGTCACGAATCCTACATCAAACGTCTTGGCAGCTTCCGCCTGTTCGTAGATATACAGACGCATCAGTTGGATTGCGGTCGCAACAGCTACCCCGGCTACCCCGCCCGCCATTCCACCGCCCACGATGTTTGATGCGATGGACTGACCTGCCATCGTTCCAACTTGCCAAGCCGCATCCTCGACGCTCTCCTGTCCCGTCCCGAGATTGTAAGCCATATCCGCCATGGTGAGATAGGGAACACCCGAAGTACTCAACAGGCTGTTCGCCCCGGCATTGATGTATTGCCCACCCATGTTTTGCGAAACCGACAGAATCGCTGAACCACACTTTGCCCAGTGGTCAGAACACTCCTTGATGGTCCCGTAATCCTTCGCAGCGCTGGTGAACATATAGATCGCAGCCCCCAAGGCTTGCTGGGCGGCCATGTTGTCGGCTTGAAGTTTTTTCAACCAGACCGTGTCACTTGCGGACATCACGAACGTTTTGCGCTTGGAGTCCATGATTTCCTTGCGATTGTTCATGTCGATCAACCAAGAGGAGTATTTCTTGTTGATCGCTTGTCTGATCGCATCCGATGCCGCCGCCTGAAACATGTTGACCGATACCGACTGGACGAAGCCCCATGTCGAGGGTAGATCCGTCATCGATCCGTATTTCTGGATCCGTCTGGTCGCGAATCCGCCGATGTCCATTACATCATTTTGAACGATTCGCTCACTGAAGGTTGGCTTCTGTTTGGACGCATTGCTCGGATCAATGGCGTTGTAATCCATATCGTATTGGAACGAGAACAGCGGATCGCGCCAGTGGCTGTTCCAGGAGCGTGTGAGATTGACTCCAAGCGGAGCACCAGGAAGATCCGCCGGCGTCGAGGTGACGACAAGATTGCCATTGAGATTGGAGACCACCCCTTCCGCACCGGAACGCTTGTAACTGTGGGTTGGACTCAAGCCTTGCTCGTTGTGGCGAGAAAGTAATGCGTAGGAAGCTTTCGGGAAAGCCAACACGCAGACCACGAAACTTGCTGTCAAAATCCGGCGCATCACGGGGTCCACCTCACGTTGTCAACAAGCATTCGAGTTCCATTCGGAGCATTTGCGTTCACAGAAAGCATGAATTTTGCAGTGGTCCCCAAGCCGTAGAGCGAGCCACTGAAGGGGATGTTGATCGTTGTCCATCCCGTCGAGACCGAATTCGGGATGTTGGCCAAGTATTGATCCCAGTTATACCTATATGGCGAGTCATCGACGAAGAACCATGCTTGCTCCCATCCCTGTAGGACAAATTCTGACTTCAAGTCGAAACTCAACGTCCGGGCTATCGTCAACGATGAATCGACTGGCACGGTGAAGGCCAATGCAGTTCCACCTCCTACAGGCGCGAATGCTGTGGCTTTCCTCGATCCATCAGTGACTATCGCACATTGATTGCAGCTGATGAAGCGGGACAGCGAGTCCATCGAGATTGAATTGCTTGGGGCCGTGTAGTTCGTATCAACGACGGTAGAGTCTCCACCCGAGCCGCTGGCTCCTTCGACACTGACCGAACCGATGTCGAACTTGAAACTCGACGTGCCGTTCCCATGGCCATTCGCCAAAAACTGGAGATCGAAGGGACGTCCAAGTACGTAAGACGCTGGATTGTACTGGAATCGCAACGTGATCCACTTGCCAACAGCGGAGTCCAGCGCCGTTCCACTGAGAGGGGTCAACTCCAGCGTACTCCAAGTCTGGTTATCAAAGGTTGATGCCATCAGTGTCCCAGCCCAAGCCGTACCAGTCATCTGCGCCGGGTCAACGTACACTTCGACATCGACCACCGAATGGTGTACCCAAGCCGTGTCGAAAATGAAGGTGTGCTTGATATTCCAGTCAGGCTTCGACTGGATCACCTGTACACCCTTTCTTCCCGCGTCGGTAACTGATTGCGTGATTAGCAACGGATCTCGTCCAGTGGATGGCAATGCTGCAACATCTCCGGCGGCGATACTGGTATTCGTCGTGGTGCCGATCAGCCCGGTGGAATCCACACAGGCCCCTGAGAGGTTCACCACTGCTGCGGAAGGCATCGCAGTGTCCGCTGGCACCCGGATGCCTTCCCTGGCCCAGTAGGTAACCGTGTCAGGAGATTCCCAAGCTTCCGTACCCCACAACCTTTTCCAACCGCCGGCTTGCTTGTAGTCGATTACAATGCCGTCGAATAGAGCCGAAGACGGCGACGCATCCGGTGCGAAGTGTTGGCGCGACTGACCGTTCGAGAATACGGAGTCCGAGAATCCAAGGCTCCAAATCGCCTCCCAACCCTTACCAGCTGCAAGCGGTACAGAAGAAGCCCAGGTCAGCTGATGCCCTCGATTAGCGTTCCGCCCCACGATGTCGGTCGAAAGTGCGAAGCTCCAGGCAGTATCCTGCGGCACGAACCAGTTCGAAGAAACCGACTCGTCGGTGCCCATGGCGCCAATGTTGTTTGAGAAACTGGAACCCACCGAGGACGAATTCCAATACTCTGCCCTGATCCGAAGGCTGTCCGAGAACAACGGCTGTGGAGCAACGTTCAGCAGTCGGAAGTCCATCCGCGTGCTACCCAGGTTCGGGATCGGATATGCCGAACCAACCGCGATAGCTCCGATCCTGCGCGTGGTTACACGCGTCCCTGGGTCGTACTTGGCGAAGCGGATGCCCGTCAGGTACAG
This sequence comes from Fibrobacterota bacterium, assembly GCA_039798065.1. Classification (GTDB taxonomy): domain Bacteria; phylum Fibrobacterota; class Fibrobacteria; order UBA5070; family UBA5070; genus UBA5070. The sequence continues at coordinate 24,957 of JBDKGS010000001.1, forward strand.
GTCGGCTCGGCGAGCGGAATCCACCTCCGACGAGGCTGTATTGTCCAGCATGAACTTCAGGAAGAGCTTCGTCATATCCGAATTCGCGGACAACGAGGTCTGGTAGAGCTCGTCCAGGGGAATCGAGACCTTCTGCCATCTCCTCAACAGATGAGAGGAAGGTAGGTAGGCCTGGATCAGGTTGAAATCCTCTTCGGACGAATGGTTGTTGTCTCCCGTACCCGGCTGCACTTGATGGGTCAGCCAGATGCGCACTGGAACATCCCGATGGTTGCGCGTCGGCCATTCCCTGGAGGAGGCCACCCAGAATTCCAGGTGCGTGAACCGGTTCCGGTCCAATGCCGCAGTCGGCGCATCGAAACGCACGCCATCCAACGTAACGCTCGAGAAGGGAAGGGAAAGGATCGAATCTCCCGCGATCGGGAGCAATCGAACCGGGCACGATCCATCCCGAGCAACAAGATCCACCGAAGCCTTCCAGCTTGGGAAGGCAGTTGAGGTTGATCCCCAGGCACTGCCAGGGATCCAGGTCCCGCGACTTCCGGTTAAGATCTGCAAGGAATCAATCGCTTTTGCCGAAGAGGTTGACCAGACAGTCACAGAATCCAAACCAACTCGAGTCGGGTCCAGAATATCAAACGCTCGTAAGCGAAGCACAATCTTGCCGGTATCTGGTACCACAAAAGAATCAATAGAGCCGACTCGTATCACACGTCCGATCGAATCGATCCAATGGAACTGGAGGGGATGACCGAGCGGATCCACAGATGCATCCGCCGAGGCGAATAAGCGCGCCCCCGGTGTCGTATTTCCGTTCACCGTGATGTGGGCTCGGATCTGATGAATGGAATCGATCGCCATTACCGGATCGACAAGATCTTCAGGCGTCCAGTAGGAAACCGTTCTCGAATCTTCATTCGGCGCCAAGCCCCAGGCGCGAACCCAATCACCATTCGACATGAGGTGATCGAGAATAATGTGAGGCGCGAACTGATCGATGCTGTCTAGATTCGGCCAACTCCACGCTAGGGAGCGGACACCATCGAAACTTGTCATTGGTATCCGGTTGGCAGGCAAGCCGGAATGAGCCAAACGCCCGGAATAATTTTCAACTGCAAACCAGAAGGAAGCGGAAGCAGTCGACTGCAACTTCAGTCCGACATCCGGACCGCTGGTATTTCCAACCCACCGAATCTCCCCAAAATGATTCGAATGCAACCCAGGTGGCACTAAGGAATCATGAGATAATGCTGCCATCTTGAGTTGAGGGCCATCAATGGTGGAATCGGTCGGCATGCCTCGATTCCAATCCAGAGCCACAGTGTCCGGTCCTACCCAAGTTGTATCACCAATCGTTTGGAACTGCTTCGACTGGTAAAAAGCCCTCAGCCGAAGACTGTCCAACTGAAGCGGTAAAGAGCCCTGGTTCAACAGGCGGACGACCATCGACAACTGGCTTGGATCTCCATATTGGATGGTATTCGCCATAACCTGCAAACCTGTCTTCCGGGTAGTCACGATTTGACTGTCGACAGTCTTGTATTTGACCAATCTGATATCGTCAAGAAGAACCCGAGGGCGGTACCGCATTGCACTGGTCAGTCTGCCAGTATTTGTCATGAACTTCAATTGCAGCCAACCCTGACGCAACTGAGGCTCCGTATAGATCTCCTTCAAGGGGATGCTAACCGTTTGCCAGTGCGAAGGATCGGACATGTCCTTCAGGTAACTGTTGACATAGGCAAAGTCCTCTTCTCTCGCACCATTGCCTTGGCCATTATTCTGCATGACTCTATCCAACCAGACACGAATCGGATCCTTGAGCCCTGCATCCATCGCGATCTTGAATTCCAGGTTCGTGAACTTGGAAAGATCGATTTCATCAGGGCACCAAGGGGTTCCATTGGCATTCCAGTAACTCGAGTCACATGTTGCCCGCAAATAGGTGTAGTCGCTCGCACTATCGAACGGAACGGAGAGGAGCTTTGTTCCGCGTGCAGGGTTGATCGCGTGCCGTGTGCCGTCCAACCCAAACAGCGAGTCGACAGTCTTCGCACTGTCCTGAATGTCCCAAGACTGCCACTTTGAATCCCATTGATCATCGAACAAGTACACAGCGTCAGCTAAGACCGGACGCGCGCCCATAGCCCCAAGTGTATCCTGCACATATATGCTGTCTGTGGCCCATGCGGAGCGCTGGAGATCGCTTCCATCGAAGACCTTCAGCGATACCTCATACACCCCAGGCCTCGATGCAACAAAGGTGTCAATTGTGCTGGTGTTGTTTGTGCCTGTTCTTGAATGCCACCATTGATACGAAAGCTGGCGCCGCTCGGGATCGAAAGAAGAATCGGCCCGTAGTACCAACGGCTGTCCTACTGTGGTCCACAAAACTCCCGATGGCGTTATTCGCGCCACCGGCAGTCGCAATGCACGCGGAGGCGGCTCGCTACCAAACAGGATCACACCGGAGGCGTCGTAGGCCGTAAAGTGCGGATTTGCAATCGATGAGTCAAATGAATTACTCCAGTCCAAGGCACTGCTAGCCTTCGGGCTATTGCGCTTGATTTTCAGGAACGCCACCGGCGAGAAATAGGATCCTCCAGGAAGCATGCAGCTATCGCAGGAAATCGAGATTCGCCAAGTCGCCAAACGCCTTAGTGTGTCCACGATCTTGCTGGAGTCAACCACTGTGCTGGCAACCCTCATCCGTCGCCATTCGTATGGCATTTCCGACAGCGATGCCGTGGGAATCGAATCTGACATGATCCAGTAGACGAGATTGACACCTCGAATCGTGCGTGTGCTCGAATTCTTCAACCCGATCAACACGCGGAGACTGTCGCCTAACGTATCGGTTTTACTACGAACTTCGATGTTGATAGGAGTGTTGTTGGGCCACCATTCGGAAGCATCTCCATCCACATTGACCGGCTTATAGTCCCTCGGCTCAAATTTCAGCATGCCTCCCGAGGAGTCACGCACGGTATCTCCTGCGAAGCCATCGGGCACGATGGCCCATCGAATGGGGTGCAAGCTGTTGGTCAACCCTGATCGAACACCAATTTCCGTCACACCTGCCGAGGCCGGAGCCACGACTCCCGATGGCAAACGTTGGTCGCCTCGTCCCAGAGAGTCAGTGTTCGGATTATCGGGTTCGTTCTGGTGGAAGCCGTAACCTGCGAGCAGATCAAGCCCCTCGTGCCCTGAGGCAGACTGAATCCAGTGCTTGAGGGTATCGTTCCAACGGTACATGGTCACCTGAGCCGCGCTTCCGTCATCCGCAGTGGTCAGGTTAGTCCATTCCAAAGTGACATCAGCACCTTTGAACCCGCGCGGTATCGAATTGGTAGTGTCGCCGGTCGCGCTATCGCCATCGGCGTCCACCAACAGACGATAGATGTGATTGTCACGCTCACCCGGAGCCATGGAATTTCGGCGCTGGATCAGCCAATAATCCCAAGTCTGTGGAAGCGAAATTCCCGACGGCTGGTACACGTTGCGGCGCATGTAGACCTCGCCCCAATCCGCACCCAGGCCATTGTGATCTTGACTACTGTCGACCACCTGCAGGTCGGCCAGAGAATCATCCAGCATCAACACCAAAGAATCCGATTCGTAAGCATCGGATGCTCGGAAAACCAAACGGTGGTGGGCTTTCGAAGGCGTGATTTCGATCAACCGCTGTGTTGGATGCTGGCTCAACAGATCTCCGTAGGCCTGGAAGGCCGCTGGTGGTGTGTTAACCACATTTCCATCCATCGTCACCGACATCAACGAAATCTGTCCATTCGTCTGGGGTGCAAAGACGAAGTCCATCGGCACACCGCGATGCGACTGGCGCACTTGAATCCCGCTGTCTCCATTGGTCCAGCCGTAGATAGCATTCTCCGTATCCTCTTTCGGGATAGGCCGCAGAACAAAGCCTTGACCCGCTCTCACCATACTATCCACCCGAGAACGACTTAGCGAACTCGAGAAGCTGTCAAGAATTGTCGGGTACTGGAGTGTCCCGCCATTCGACGGTATTCGAACATGGAAGATCTGTGGGAGCGGCGGTGGCTCCGAAATCACCTGGAACCGCACAGTTGTGTCATTTCCAGCGAGGTCTCGCACCACCAACGACATGACGTTTTCCGAAGTCACAGTATCGTAGGGAGTGATTTTTGTGACAGGCACGGGGCGCTTCAGGTTCAAGGAACCCAATTTCACGGTATCCAGCCAGCTCACCGAGTCACCAGCGCTGGTTACCAAAATGACTCGCCCGAATTGCTGATTGTCAGAAATGGCTATCGAAGCCGTATCAACTGCCTTGGCATTAGAAGGCAAGCGGAATGTGACCAAATTGCCATTGGCTGTATCGAGACCACCTTGGCGCCCACCAACCGTAAATGCGCCCAGAACCGGCTTGACGGCATCAACTCGCAAGCGCACCTGGATCGAATCCGTGTTGTTGAAAGCGTCATGGGCACGAAGCATGGCCGACTGCATCGAGCCGTCGGTGGCATCGGGATCGATATTGCCGGAAATCACCCAGCGCGTCGAATCGGACTGGGTCGATGTCGTCGAATCACCATCCAGGCGATTTCCCTGACTCGACCTCAACTCCCAGGCATAGCTCCATCGAGACTGGTGATGCCTACTCCAAGCGGATGCGGTGACGAAGAACGGTTTTCCTGCCGCCACCGGAGCGAGCCGAAGAGGCAATCCAGCGAATTGGCCATCCAAGCGATCCTTCCACGCAAGCCCTGGAGCAGCGATGTCACCCACCAAGAACTGTCCTTGGATGGAATTGTTTCCCAGATACTGTTCCGCCAGAGTTCCAAGCTGGAATGGCCGAATCGAAACTGCGATCGAAGCCTGTCCATACGGAAAATTCACAGGAAGCTTCACAGGCAACTGCGGCAAAGCAATCGTTCCGGTCTTCAGGTGTTTAACGACCAAGACCGTATCGTTCCAAAGGCCAGGAATCTTCTTCAAGTCGAGTACTGCAGAGTCTGGAAGAGTATCCATCCCACCGTCGCGTACTCGAATGGAAAGAGAAAGCTTCAGGCTGTCGCCGGGGATCGGCCTCCATTGTGCAGATGTACGTGCACCTACCGGAGCTGCCGCAACTCGCACATCCGAGCGGCTGATGCCGAAGTCCGGAACCAACAACTGGGTCCAGATCAACTGTCCGGCATTGGACGCGTCGGCGATCCCCGCGATTTGCGGAAGCTCCAGAATCTGTCCTTTCCGGAGTCCGGCATCCTGGGCAGGATAGTAGTTGAGGCTTCCTGCAAGATTCGAGTCTAGGTACACCGAATCTCGACCACGTTGGTTCAACTGATGAAGACTGTCCACGCGGTGTTTCAAGAGCCCAGATTCGACATCAACCCCAATGGAGTCGAACCATCTCAGCCGCAAAGACCAAGACATGATAGAGCCCGTGTCGTGGGACCAGATCCGACGCGAGAAATCATCCAAGGAATCGACACGCAGTCCCGCATAACGAATACCTCGTGCAAAACTTCGCTGTGCAGCCGCGCTCGTTCCAGCCGTCGGACCACCATAGATCGACATGCGCGCATAATCGGTGTCCGAAGCCTTACGCACAGCACCAAGCGAATCGCGCCATGCGGACAACGCTGGCGCACCCGCAAAGACGGCGTTGCCGCCGGAAAGAGTCCAGGGGATCAAGCCACCGGCCGAGCGGCCAGACCAAAGTTTCGAAGAGATCGCCGTATCCAACATCACGAGCGTACCCTTGGGATTGTCCAAGAGGTATTCAGATGCCGCCGAAGCGTCTCCACGGGATGTCAGCACACCGTTAGCCGTCAACGAATTCACGAGCGTTGCGGCCAAAGTGTCGGCGACGGTCCCGGCCCAGACGAAAGCCCTGGGAACGCGATGGATTTGAATGCTCCAGGAATAGCTCGTGTCCGGTGAACTCGTCGCGTTATCAGCCCAAACCTTGATCTGGACAAGCCCTTCGGGCAATAGCTTTCCAGAAACCCTTCCGTCCCATGTCCACGCGAAGCTTCCAAACAACACCGGCAACGTGTCCTGACGAACGACGAGGCCATTTCGCGAAATCTGTCGGATCAGTCGACCCGATCGATCCGCCTGCCCGGTCAGAACCCAAGTGTTCACTCGATTCCGGTGACGCTGGAAGGTGCCTTCGGGCCATCCCGACCACAGCGTGTCGGAAGGACGCGCCGTCATGGACGCCAATCGAGGCACCAAAGGCCGGATGACCAAGTCCTGACATACCTGGCGATTCGATCCTAGAAGCCCCATCCCGATCGCGCATGCTTTGTAACGTCCGCTGGGAAGCGTGTCCGTGCGCAGCAGCAGCTGGAGCGACAAATTCCGCGATCCAACTCCTGTCAGCTCTCCAATCTGGTTAGAATCCTTCAAGATGCGAAGCTTCCATGAAGCCAGGTTGCTTCCAGTCAGGGCAGCGGGAACTCGGTCCCCTTGGTACGGGGTGGCCGTCGAAGAAAGCGACAGCGAGATGGCCGAAGTCTCTGTGTCCACACCGAACAACGCCGTGCGCGAAATCTTGAAGCTCCCTGCCAGCCCCTGAAGTTGCACCTGGTAGGTGCCTCGAGGCGCCCACGCCAAACCATTTCGGGCATCCCAGACCGCCCGAACCGAGTCGGATGCAGCAATAGGTGTCGCCAGAGCCCTCCAAACCGAATCGGCTCCGACTCCGCGCTCATCGAAAACTCGACGGATCTTGGCGCTCCAGGTTGTCGTGGATGGCCATCCTGTATCCGTCGCAGAGATTGAAACTCCTGCGACTTCACGAGGCACCATTGCCGGATCAGGAACTTGGATCGCACCCAACGACGGCACCAGGGTATCGATGCCCCAAACAGCCAAATTCAACGAGGAATCGGCGACCGACGTCCCATCGACCTGGATCGCTTCAACCAGCGCTCGATACAGGCCTTTGGGGGCGGGAGTGGCGCCGTTGCAGACGCTCCACTTCAAGGTGTCGAGCCCAGCCACAACTGACCCAAGCAGGTTCCCCACCACGGTTCCCGAGGAGTTCACCACCTTCGCACGAGCGATCCCCGAAAGATTCGAATTGAACGACAGGCGAACCGTGTCTGAACAGTTCGAATGCGCAAACGAGGGCGCAACGGTGACCGGCCCGAAGGACACCTTGCTGGACGAGTCGCGCACCACGATCGACGACCAGGAAGAGCCTCCGTCGAAACGCGCAAACAAGTAACCGCTCGTACGGGAAAGTATCTGGCTCCAGGCAGATGGGAGAGATGCGACCACCGTATCGATGCGACCTTGGTGTAGAGTAAGGACCATTTCGCCCAAGGCGAATTTCCCAGTGTCAGCTGATGGCGTTGCCGACAACCGGACACGGATCAGCTGGGGCTTCGCACCTAGACTGATGGCCTGCTGGGCATCGAGCGACATCGCCAGTCCCGTCCCTGATCGGATCGCGGAGATCCAGCGAGGAGCCAAATTTTTGGAAGGATCCTTGTGCAGGACCGCAGCATAAGAGAAGTGCGAAATCAACCCGGTCAGGACCACTTGCAAGTTGTCGAGCGACACCAAACTTCCGCTTGTGTCACCCGCGAACGTCAAACTGGTGGGAGCAGCTTCGAACTGTCCACCATCCGAAATTTCCCAGATCGCAAGTTCGGAAATCGCCCATGTCCAAGCTTCACTCCACTTCGCTCTTGTCGTAACAAGACTGTCCTTGGAGGCTGGACGATTCATCTGACTCAGGAGCTCCCTCAGGGTCATGCGGTACTGCAAGGTGGCAGGGGTGGAAAACCGCGTGCCAGAAGGCGACATCTTGATGACCGGCCCCATCGGAACAGCACCTGCCAGTGGCAGGCTCGCCAAATCCTGTCCAGACAGCGTATTCAGGACGATAGGAGTCCCGGAATTCGTCGAGTCAGGGGGCATGTTCAGCGTTGCACGTCCGTAGGCGTCAGCCACCTTCGTGGATGCGTTGGAGACGCGAGGCTGCCCCAGAACGAACGGAACCTTGGTCCACGTTGCCAGCGAGTCAGTAGCGTTCGCGTATACACCTTGCACCAGGAATTGCGAGGCGCCTTGCTGCCCCGTCACATTCCACCAAGCTAGGTCGGGAACATCGCTTGGTGTCCAGGTGTTATCACCAGTCTTGGCCTTGTGAATTCCAACCTTGATCTGGACGCTGTCCGTCTGCGACACAGGAAGATCCAAATCGATCGCTTGGCCGTTGTTCGATCCAAAAACCCGCCAACGCACCAGCGAAAAGGTCTTACCCCCGTTTTGGATTGTATCGGCCAAACCACCTTGCAAGCGCACCCAACGCTGGCTTGAACGGTTATCGGACAGTCGCAACGTCATCGATTGAAGATTCGATGTACTTCCCTGACCAAGGTCAAGATTCGGTGTCTGCCCGTCCGGGTAGTAGATCTCTACATTCCAGCGCGCTTGACTGCCAGAAAGCAACAGGTTTGGATTCAGGCCTAGCGAATCCTTGCAAAGGCTCGAGCCGGAATCGTGAACTCGCACGAAAGCGGATGTCACCCAAGGGCGATAGCATGGTGCCGCTTGTACCACGGAATCAGCCGCAGACGTGGGCACCAAGGAAATGTTCGAATGAACTGGATCGAACCCTGTCATTGGTGAGGGATTCATCGAATCCCGCAAGTAGATCCAGCCGCTACGATCTTTCAGGATTGGATCTTGTTGTGAACTCCAAGCTTGCAACGTGTCCGGTTGCAAAACATATCCAGCGGTCAGCACTGGCTTTCGGACCGTCAAATTCTGAGTCGCATTCTTCCAACGATCAAGCCAGGTGAACGTAGTGTCGCTTGAAAGATTCAAATTCCAGCGCAACCGCGTCTGATCCGGAATTAACATCCCCCGCGCATCAAGTGGCGACACTCCCCAGGCCAAACTTTTGAGCCGAACAAAATTGTATAGAGAGTCCATTCGACCCGTGACACCTCCGGTGAGAGGCTCCCCAGGAAGTCGGGGAAACAGCGACCAGAGAGACAGTCGGATGGAGTCCGCTGCCGTCGCGCCGAAATTCGTCACACGAGGGATCCATAAGGAATCCGGCTGCAGGGTCCTGTGCACCTGGATCCAGGTGCGCCCCCAATTGGTGGTATCTCCGAATCCTGAGTCCTGCATGGAAGAAGCGTCGATATGGTCTGCAGTTGCACCCGGTAGAGGCCAATCGATCCCCACTGTATCCCAGACCACTCCACGGGTCCTTGGCGAAACAACCAAACGAGGTTCGAACCGAAGGTTGTGGTTGGAGTAGACCCCAGGATTCGACGGATCCAGGTGAATGTGGTGCGAATAGTCCTTGACGTAATCGACTTCCGAAAGAATCTCTCCATAGGCATTTGCGCGGAAGACACGATGCTCCGAATCCAATGCGGGTCGGAACCAGTAACCAACCTGACCCTCCTTATAGCCGCCCAATGTCGCCAATGAATTATTGGTGCGCTCGCCATTCACATCGCCCCAAGGAAATTCATCTGTCCAGGAAAGCGAATCATTGGCGTATAGCATCTTGCGCACGACGGTGGTTCCGGTATCCCCCACATAGAACCACGGATTCATCCAGTTCAAGCGAGGAGGAACGGTGTAGGCCGTTTGAACCTTCATTCCCCAGGGATCGTCCATTTTCGTGTAATGATGATAGTTGTTACCAATTGAATATTTATAGCCCCAGTCATCCGAACAGCACCCGGTGAAACTCGGGTGTTTCCGCATAAACCAGGGCCCTTGCCCTGGTCGAAGTCGATATTTGAAATCATCGCTATTGCTCGTGCTATCTTTAGTGCTATCCGCAGGTATGATTCGATCAAATCCTACGCGAACAATTTCAGAATCATGAATCGACTGGATTCGATTATGAAATGATCCGTCTTGAGTAAGTACTTCATCGAATCGACGAGCCAGCGAGTAGAGTGGAACACCAACAGAGTCGTGGTAAATTTTTCGATACCCAGGGCCATAGACATAATATGACTGGGACCAATCCGTTGGTGCAGAAAGCCACCAAGCATCATCAATGACCCCTTTGGTACGTGGCCGAGTCAAATGGAAAGACGCTGAGATATTATCAGGTGCTGACCACGCACTTCCGTTCAGTGCACCAACAATGTTCGAGAAGTAATCCTGAAGAGTTACCGGGCTTTGAGGAATCGCAATTCCCGCATTCTTCATGTTGATATAGACTGCTGCCAAGGTTGAATCTTCACACGCCTGATAGGCGAACGCGAAAGTTGAGTCGATTCGAGGATCCCAAGTTCCCCAACGGAGTGCCCGACGGCCATCGGGATAGCAAAGACACCGCAGTGTCCAAGGCGACGGCAAACTGTCATGCTGTGGCGAAGGACAACGAGCCCATTCCGGATGCTGGACCGTCAGAGCTCTGATCATAAGCCTTTCCAAGCTTTGGTCATACTCCACTGGCTGTGGATCTCGATATGTTCCCGTCGAGCCAATTTCGTTGCAGAATTGAAAATTATTCGTGTCAGCAGTAACGTCATATCTGCTTTTATTGTACGCAAACAACGCGCCTATCGGATCATCTTCATGATATCCTGAATACCCCGAATTCGTCACAGAAAACGGATCAGATGAAACATCATAATTAAAGCTATTTACTCCGCTACCAAAAAATGCTTTTGGAGAAAAACGATACACCATGCTTTCACGCTGGATCTCTATCATCTCCGAATCCAAGTCCGGCTGATAGCGTGGCGGTATCCCGACGCGCATCGTGCGGTCAATACCGTTCGCATTTGGAGAAACGACATTCATCCCGCTTCGAACGCCCATCCCTGTGTTCCCGGCGTTAGCCAACATCCAGAAAGGAATCTGCTTCTTCATGACTTGGCGCACGCGATCGTCATGCCTTGTTCGTCCCCAAGAGAGATACCAACCATTGGACTCATAATCACCCGAATAATTTTCAAATCCGGCGATTGAATTGTAATACTTGGCCCAATAAATCTGATAATCCGTCGGAAAATACTGTCGAACGACTTGTTTACCGTATGGCCTTATATCGAAGGTCACATCCCGAGGAGGGAAATACAGCAGGTTGCCCGCGAATTGAGCCCGCAGCTTGTAATCGCTGATCAGGTCAGCAACACGCAAACCATTTTCGGTCTTTCCTTGCACGGTCAGCGAACTCGATGCGACCTGCCGAGCCAACATGTCGCCAAAGCGAACAGTGTCTCGATCGATTTCAAACCAAGCACCGCCTTGCTTCCGCTCTAAGCCAACCACCAAGCGACCAGTGGAAGCACCTGCGAACGGGCTTGAAGTGGGATCAAGCCACAATCGTCCAGCCTGATCCTCGCCTGTCCAACTCCCTTCCCAAGAGCTGACTGTCTTTTGCCCGACAACCGCTAAAATGCTGGACGTATCGTTCGGACCGCGGATCACAAGCCGTGTTGTGTCCAGTCGTGGAAGTGCAACCTTGCACTGCAGCTGCAACGCACCACCCAAGATCCTGGCCATCGAAAAATCCACGTACGACGGTGACACTTTGAGCAAGCTCGAATTCCAACTCAACGGGCTTGCAACCACCGTGAAGGGCGATTCCGCGATCCACTGCCCATCAAGATTTGCGGATGTCGCGCGCATCACGTACGATCCAGTTGGCAGCGCTTTGCCGTCGCTTCCATAACCGCCAAATTTTACCGACGAATCCATCGGCGAGCCTTGCCACACCCGTTGGGAAACAATCCCCAACCCAGTGGTCCAAACAGATAGCGTCGAGCTCAGACCTGATGCCCCGCTCAGTAGCCAGCGCAAAGTGTCGTTCGCCGTGTCGCTGTCCGAGCGGTCAAGGATTCCTGAAAGCGGCGAGAGCAACGGCAACGAGATGGAACGATTCGCGAAGCCCGAGCGGTCAAGCGTGAACGTTGCACTGGCCGTTTGGACCAGCTCGCCTTTTCCCGTCCAAAGCACCAAGGTGTAGAGCGTGTCCCGAAGGTTACGAGGATCGAACGTCGCGAGATTCTCGTCGAGTCCCAATCGGAGCGCGGTTCCGACCGAACCAGGAATGGACGACAGGTCCTGAGTGATCCTGGCAGCACCTGGTAACGCTTTTGCCTCCATCACGGACAACAGCTGAGTCGAAGGGAGCGATTTCAAAAACGCCCAATTTGTCGAGGCTGGAACGGCTAGGCTACCAGGATGCAGGGAAAGTCGATAGACCGCAGTCCCTGTATCCTTCGGGCTGGGATCGGGCGCAATGCCACGAACAATGATGGACCCACCTTTGGCCTTCAAGACCGTTCCGTTCGAGGGGTAACTGATCCTCGGTCCTACTGCGCCGACGAACATGACCGCGGAAGCTGTGGAGCTGAGACCTGATTCGGAAACGACCACGCTCCAGAACCAGGTTCCCGCCGTGCGCGCTTTGCTGGTCACTGGAATATCCGCCGTGCCGACGCCTTTGGTATCCAACCGAACCACCACGGAGTTCGCTTTGACGGAATCCGGTCCCGTGATCTTGATAGTGTCGTAGGCCAACGCCGTTCCCGAAACGTCCACATGAACGAATGTCGATATCGGAGCCGACGCAGCTACTTGAATGGGAGTCACACTCGCCCTCACGGATGGCCCTGACCACCGGACGCGAACGGCTCCAGTCACACCCGTCACAAATGCCGAAGAAGAATCCGATGCGTTCCCGGCTCCGTCCACAAGGGTCCATTTCGCGTCGTAGTCGCCTTCCGGCAACATGCTCCCATCGGACAATTGGCCGTTGAAGGTCCATTTGTGATCCGCGCGGCTTGAGCGTAGGAAGCTGGATGTGTACACCTGACCATTCCGAGCGAAGCGGACAACCAAAGTCACAGGGCGAGTAGAGTCTTTGTTGTCGATCGCACCGGTCAGATTCGCGCTCCAAGGAGTCGTCGGGCTGACCGTATTCGTGGACGAACTCGTGCTCCAGATCCCAGCTCCAACGGGGGCGATCGCGTCCAGCTCGAAGCCAGTGCTGTCAAGAACTGTCGATGGTCCACGAACGACCTGGATGAAGGCCTTCCACATTCCTGTCGAGTCCGGCGTGGTACCGTTGGAAATCTTCCCCGACCACTGGAGGGACAGCGTGCCGGATGGCAGAACCGATCCGGTCTGGAGGGTGAACGTGTCACCTTTGGGACGCTTGAGCCAGACTCTCCAGGCTGCGGATCCCGGAGCGAGGATACCCGCCGTTATCGATGCGCCAATCAATTTGGGCGAAAACAAGGCAGGATCGACACGGAACGATCCGATTTCAGGATGGCCAGGCTGATGCAGCGAGCCCAAAAAACGAATCCCTTCACCAAGCGTTGCAGCGGCCGTCGCAAGCGTTCCGCCCAGCAACAGGTATTGCGAATTCCCCGGCGTTCCAGCGGACATCACATCGGCGATCGACGAGGCCAGTCGCTGTCGAACTCCTGGCGACAATCGCCAAAGCTCGCCCGAAGCTGGCGTCCATAGCAAGACCGAGCCTGAATGTAAACTGTCGTCTGGGAGCAAACGGCCGACCTGGGGAGCGGTGTCAACCACACCGGTTTGCCAGAAGATCCTCTTGTCCGCGGCAAGCAGGACCCATTGCCGATTCCCCGACGCCTTCCAAAAGCCCGCTCCGCTCCACTGCACTCCCGTGGGAAGATTCGGAAGCAATGTATCGGTTGCCAAGTTGGTTCCACTCACCCATACCTGGCTGCCATTCCACGAAAGCACGCGATAACCGCTTCCATTGGGCCAAACCTTGACACCCAGCATCGTGGCGGAATTCGACGAACTTTGATTCTGCACAAGACGCTGCGCGCCCGTGCACATCATCCAGCCACGTTTTCCGGATGCCAGGTAGACCAGAGTGTCCCCAGCCCACTCCACCGTGGAAGGGCTGCTTGCGAACCACGCCTGATGACGACTTGAATCTCGGAGATTGGAGCCATTCCATGCGCGCAGAAGGATGTAACCGGCTCCATTCACATCCTTGACCGGCATAGCAATCGAGTCGCTGATCCCTCCCTTGATCACCATAGCACCACCGATCGCGATCAGGTTCGGAGGTACAACTGTCGGTGCATTGGTGATACCCACGACAGCAGGCAAGCCTCCACCCTTGGGTAACGCTAGAACCCGTCCATTTGGGGAAAGAAACACCAGCTGAGAACCTGGAATGAGCCCGTCAAGAATGCCAAGGCTTGAGAAAGCCCAGCCGAGCACAGGAAGAAGTAGAGCGAGTAGAGCAAGGCGAGTTTTGTTTAGCACGGTGGCCGCAAATTTACCCTTGGACACGCTGTGCCCCAAGGAAATTTCTTCGCAAGTCATTGATATGCAACATTTTGCACACTTCAAGCCCATTCATTTCAGCGTCCTCAGAATTGAGACGAGCAACAGCTTTTGCTTCGGTCCGCTCAGAACAGACAATCGGACCACCTTCAAATTCGGTCATCCCCATCCCTCCTCCAAAAAGGTGTAACGGGCGGAGTCGTAGATCGGGGCGTCACCGAGCGTCGGCAACCCAACCTCTTCGGCTGGCAACCGGATCCGAACAGCGCTGGGAACGAACACAAAGTCCACTCGGCCCGCACTCGCACACCCCAACAGCTGTTGTCGTGGAAAACGGTCGCCGCAGGGAAAGGCCCCGCGCCCCTCGGGGTAGCCAAAGACGGGAATCCGCCAGACCTCGCCATCGCCGGCCTGGTCCGAAAACTCCTCGTGCAGGTACTTCGCTATCAGATGCCTGAGAACGCAGTAGACGCCGTGCCAGCAGCCAAGCGATGGGAGCCCATCATCCAGCACAGGACTTTGATAGATACCTCGGCAGCTTCGCTGGAAGTTCGCCAATGCTTGTGACGGCTGCCCTTGCACAAGATGACCAAGCGTGTTCGTGTCACAGCCCCAGTTCATTAGGGCTGCAACACCAGCAAGGGTCAACGACAACTCCTGGATCGAAGCAGAAGACGCAGCCAGCCGCCACGCCGCCGAATCGCACTCTAGGATGGATCGCACAGCCAAGGCTCGCCTGGCCGACAAGTTGTAACAGGCCTGCTCCGAGCTCGCGTCGTCGGCGTGCCCAAAGACGACCAAGCGAGCTCCAGACAGGGACGGCGAATGCCCGATCACCTGCGCGATGCTTTTGGCAAGCACACCATCTCGATCCAGACACGGCATGTGCCCACCCCGAACGAAGTGCCGACTGCCAAGGCTTACCGCAGCAAGCGACGCCAACTTCTTCTTCGACTTCGGGAAGATCAATAACACCTCTGCGCGCACGGAAGTTCGCTGTAGATCCGGAAATCATTCACCCGACCAGCTTCATCAGAGGCAGGCATCATTGCCCCTCCGCTCGACAATGATGGCGAGTACGAAGCCGCCTTTTCGCATCACGATCACTTCCGCTCCCTTATTTCCTGGGACGAGACGGCGATTCATCCTGACTCAAATTCAAAGGAAATGTCACCACGGTAGACTCACCATCAAATGGACCGAAATGAATGTTCCTGGCCCCATGCATGAGTGCATTATCAAGCTGAATGCTGCCGGTTTCGGACGATACGACCCGGACCGCGGAAACATCACCTGTCGGTGCGATAGTCAGCTGAAGCTTGATCCTGCCGCCCAGTCCAGTGTTCTGTTTGGCCAACTCCAAGAAGATCGATCGTAGATCATCCAGGCTTCCACGTATGACTTCCTGAATCGACTCCATTGAACGCTTTGGCGGTGGTTTGATGTTCAGCAGCGGCACATCCTGTTCCACTCCTTGCATACTTGTCTTCGAGCCAGAAACCAGAGACACCCATCTCCCGTCAAACTCGTAGACCTCTTCTTGTGTCCTAGCCTGACCATGCGCCTTGGGAGCTGGAAATTTGACGGTGACACCGTTCTTTCGCTTGTTCATGGTAATGACAGGCTCGATGTCACATTCGGGAATCGCGATCATTCGCACGACTCCTGTGTCATTGAACGCAATCAGCCGCAAGCCGCGATACGGGCAAGCACTGCCTCCAAGCGCGCCAGCGTTATCGTTCAACACGACGATCTGTTCAGCAGCCCCGGTCAACCCCGTGAAATTGGAATTCACGTCAACTCCCCAAAGCTCACGGCTCGAGTCTGCCCATATAACCTTGCCCTGAACCAAAATTGCCGTCGCTTGGATGGAATCTTTCTCGAAGTTTGTCTTGCGAAATTGGAGTGGCCCTGCGAGAGTCGCAACACCCACTGGATCCAAGTCTCCCGTGGCCTCCGAAACTTCTCCACTGATCAGTGTTGCACGCATTGGCGAAACAAGACGCTGAGAATCAACAAGGACAGCTTTGACAACCGTGAGGCCGGCAACAGTGAACGGAGCACTGTAAATGGGCGAATTGATGCTTGGTTGAGATCCGTCGATGGTGTAGAAGATCTTGGCTCCAGGCCTTGATTCCATGACCACGGCACCAACGCCTTGCTTGTCTACCAGAGCATTGATCTTCGGCGCAGCGAATTCCGCTTCACCAGCCTTGGAAACTGAAAGCGTATCCATTTTCCCATAGCCGCGGAATCCATCCGATGGAGCAGGAAGGACCATCGACCGAACCAACTGAGCAGCATTTTCACGATCTTCTTTCGCCCCCTCTTTCGTGGCGGCCAGCTTTGCAGGTCGTGACGCCTGTGACGCTGCTTGAACTTGTGCCGTGGCGAAAAGAAAGGCGAGTACGGAAAAGCAACACGCGTTGGTAAACACAGAGATCTCCTTGTGAATCGCTCCGGGTTTACGGTAGGCCGAAGTACTCGGCGACGAACTCTTCACTTGAACCAGCTTGCTCCAAGATTTCATTGGCGCCTCCCTGCCGTAACTGCGTACGAAATCAGAAACGTCCTTCAATAACCAGCTGATGTCGCAGATACACACCAGCCCCCATGACAAACCTGACGAAGTCGGGATCGATGGAGATCTCGGATTTGTTGGATTCAGACGAGCTTCCGTCGGACGATGAGCTGCTGGAGCTCGATGATTCCTTGGACGTGAAACTGGTGAGCATGTTGTAACCGAACATCCCCTTGTATCCGATGGACACGTACCTGCCAAGATCCACGGTCACCGCAGCACCCAATCCGCCGCCTGCCGCGATCGATGTCGGCGCATCAAAGCTGGGCGTTGTGGTCGTCCACACCCCACCTTCTGTTGCATCCTTGAGCATTGCCGAACGACCTCCGTTGCCGGAGTAGTATAGTGCACTTTTGAAGTCACTTTCCTTGCCGACCACGACCATATCCGCGCCGATCTGGAGCAACGGGCCGATGGAGAACCGCTCTGGAACCACGTACCATGTGAACCGTCCTTCGAGATCGAAATTCATCCAGTTGAAGTTGCCCCAGTTGCTGATCCCAAGATCGGCTCCCACACCAAATCCGGTTCCCTTCTCCCGCCAGCCACCGGAAAACGCCAAGCCAGCCAAGCCCCAAAAGTTCTTCGCACGATAGTATGTGTTACCTGTCACTTTCTTCTGTGTGTACCCGGGAGCGAGACTCACGTACCAGTAGCTCATCCGTCCAGTTTCCCGGGGAAGTTCACGCAACGCCTGCCCCGAGTCCACTGACGTTTCCCCTTCCACGATATGTGCGACGGAGACCTTTTCACGAACCTCAGTAAGCATGATCCGCCCCTTGGTTTGCTTCGACACAGTCAGCACCTCACCGGTCTCCGGATCCCGAATCTCCTTGCCCTTGCTCGCGGCCTCGAACACATCACCGACGTTCAACCCGACATTCTTACCGCCGCGGATCCAGACCGTCTTGCCTTCCTTGCGGATGATCACCAACGACACACCTTGCTCGTCGGCCGGAAACAACTCCCGAAGGGACGCCCGCAAGTCTTTGATCGCCAAGTCCATCGCCTTGGAGTAAGCGGCATTTGAACTTGCATCGGAGGTTGCCGCCCCACTGATCTGGTCACTGGCACCGACAACGGCACCTGTCTTGACGTCGATGAGCTTGTAGGTCAACGCTACCTGTGCGGAATAGATCGTGTTGCAGCCGGACTTGTCGCAGACGCTCTTGTTGGACACGGATGCATCGTACGTGCCTGTCATAACATTGGTGGCTCCAGCCATCATTCCCAACTCCACTCCGTCCTGGGTCGCCCCCGAGTTTTGGAACTGCTGTTCCGAGGTAACGTGCTCCAGGGACGAGCGATCCAAAATCGTCCAACGACCGATCGAGGCCACAGCGGCTTCGACTTTGTCGGTCACGTATCTTCCCCACCCCGACGAGAGGGCTGCCGCTGAGGACCCACCTGGTTTGAAACCAACCACTGCGATTTTTGGCTTTTCCTTCTGCTTCGGCGCCACTGTGACAGCTATGGTCGGCTTTGTTGGAGCTGGATCAGCCGGGACAACAGGCGCTTCCGGCACCGAAACCTGTGCTTTGGTGCCCACCGGTACCCGCAGGTCGAATTCAGGCAAACTATCGGAAGCACTTGCGCTCCAGGTCATAATCGCGACCAGGACTGTTACTCGTGCACGAATGGACATGGATCTGCCTTTGGGAATGAGAAATGGCCACCTAGCAACTTCGATGAACGCGGAATCAACGGCTGCTGTCGCGGCAAGCAGCCCACGAGATTCTACGTGATCGAGGATTCCAGAGAGAAGAGACGAGTCGCTCAAGGCGGGGTCTTTCCATGGTTGACGGGCTCATAGGAGTTGATCGACTCCAGTATAACTAGAGTCTGAATCAGGCGCAAGCCCAGATTGGTAGCCCGAATCGCCACCGGTGCCGACCTTTCCTGTGTGGACAATGACTGGCATGCACAAGCAACCGCGATCGGCTCCAAGATTCGAACGCATCGCCGCGCCAAGGGGATGACCCAGGCCGCCATGGCCGATGCCTTGAAAGTCAGCTTCCAAAGCATCCAAGCATGGGAAAGCGGACAAGTCTTGGCCAGCATCCATCGCCTGACGGGTATCGCCAAAACCCTCGAAGTCCCACTCTCCGCCCTCCTGCCCGATGAACTGGCGAAGTCGGCCAAGGCCAAGGCTCCTCGCCAGAACGAGCTCCTGCTGAAACCGGTCGAGCTGAAAATGATCAAGAGCTACCGGCAGATCACGTCGAACAAATCCAGGACACTGGCGCGAAACATGATCAGCGCGCTTGCCGAAAACACCAGCAAGCCCAAGCCAGAGCGGTCGTAACGCAACCATTTTTGCGGTCGTCACATCGCGACGGACGCACACCCCTCGGGCGCAGTGCCCAGCTCCGCGAACAAGAATGCATCCCCGCACCTGCCAGCTGACCCGCCTGAGCCGCTCCAGCCTCTGACCAACGGACAGGATACAGGACGCAACCCCG
This sequence comes from Fibrobacterota bacterium, assembly GCA_039798065.1. Taxonomy (GTDB): domain Bacteria; phylum Fibrobacterota; class Fibrobacteria; order UBA5070; family UBA5070; genus UBA5070. The sequence goes on from JBDKGS010000001.1 coordinate 44,271, forward strand.
CTACATAGCGAGGACATTACTGAAATTTCGCTATCGCCCATCTGGATCTGAGATGCCGTGATGTCCACGTGGTTCGTCCCGGGAAACTGTGCAGGTTTGCACAATTTCGAAGAGAAACGCACCTGTTTGAAGTCACAATCAAATTTTCCGTAGTTCGCTACTGGCTCAAGAAGCCACCATGACCTTAACAAGTTCACGAGCCTGTGTTCTCGACGTTTGGACATGTTCAAGCCGTCTGCTGATCCACATCGGCCACGCCACCGACTTCGTCAAGGGTACTGAGGTATTGGAGCAACGCTTCCGCCATCGCGCGGGCCTTCGGTGCCACTTCGCGGGTGTCCAGCCACCGGCACAAGGCAACCTTCAGCCGCTTGTCTTCAACAACAATCGTTTGACCTTTGCGCTTGTCAGCTATTCCAGCCCCCTCAGCTCCAGCTTCAATCGAGGCAAGCATCATGTACACGGCCCGACGTGACTTCCCGAGCACCGCAGACAATGCCGGAATCACTGTCCGCTCGCCTTGTTTCGGACGACCAACACCGTCGCGATATCCCGCGGCTTTCAGCGTTGTCGCAAGTGCCCTAATTTCTTGCTTAGAAAAGTTGCGTCGCTGACAGTTTTCGGCGACGTCGATTCCGAGCGCAGTCGATGGATCCGTAACGGAGTCAATCGAAAGCACATGCACCGCCACCGGATTCCCCGAAACCGGGAGCATCCCCAGCCTTTCACTCATCGCCGGCGACGGATCCGCTTTGAACAACTCCCGCCACACCGATGTACGCTGCTCCTGTGTAGCTGCGATCAGCCGTAGCGCCGCCCAACGGTGACCACCGGCAAGCAACCTGTGCTTGGTGTCCACAGCTACCGGCTCGATGAGCCCAAGGGCGACGATGGACTCTGCCAAATCAAGCACATGTACAGTATCGAGCGACCGTGTCGCGGGATTGTGACGCGGGCGGATCTCGTGGACCAGTAGCCTGTGCTCCTGTGCATTTGCCAGTACCGCAGTGACATTCTGCTCTTGCTTGTGCAGCCCTGCTCCGGCCGTCAGCGCACGTCCGAAGACATCGGGCTTCGACTTCATTGGACCTCCGTCTGTTCCACAATCCATGACGCGATAACGTCGATGTCTGCGAGAGCCTTGCTGTGCTGCAACACCGCCGTTGGTGAGCCTTCCGCGAGCGCGCGTTCGAGTCGTGCGTCCTGATGAACGACGAACACGTTCTCGCCTGGGAATGCGTTCGCGATACCTGCAGTGACGTCACGATGGAGTGCACGGCGAGGATCCACACGAGAGACAACCAACGCACGGCGCTTCACAGCTTCGAGAGACTGGAGGATCGTCGCTGCGCCGGCGAGACCCAGTGGATGCGGTTCCGTCAGTACCAGCACGACATCCGCGGCGGCGACAACTGCGCGGCTGAGCGCACTGGAGCCTGCAGCGGTATCGAAGATGACAACATCGGACTGTACACGAGCGAGAGCACGCCGAAACACATGTTCGTCCACGTTCTGGAGCTGCTCGAGATCTGGTCCGCCAGCCAGCAGACGCACGCCTGGTTGCGGCTCCTGTACAAGTTCAACCGGCAGGTCACCAGCGGCGAGCCACTGCCCTGCGCCACCGACCAAGGGATCAACACCCATCGCCAACGCGGCCAAGGATTGTGCATCCAGGTCCGCGAGCAGCACCGAGTAACCCGCATGCGCCAGAATCGATGCGAGCGTGGTCGCCACGGTTGTCTTACCCACGCCGCCTTTACGGGCTACTACAACAACTGAAATCGCCATTTCAATTCCTCCGGTTACGACAGCCGCTCGTGCAGCTGCTATTGTTTTTCCAGCGCACGCAAGCATCCACACCCATGGTCGAACGCCTCGTGCAGCTGCTGGTGCCAGCGTGTCCAGATCCGAGGTGCGCACGGACTCGGGGGGCCTTCTCGCAATCCCACGATGAGCTGCGAGAACAACCGATACGGATGCACGTTCAGGCTCTCGTTCGCCAAGATTTTCAACATCAACGCCAGAAGACGATCCAATTGCCGTCCGGTGATGACATCCGGGCCTTCCGTCAGGAAACAATCACAACCGTCCAGCCTACCCTGCCGTAAGGTCATGGCCAGTAGCCCGGTTCTCCATTCATCGTCAGCGTGCTCACCATCGGGCTGGCGGTATACGTACACACACATGGGTTCGCATGGCTCCTTTGCCTTGAGCTGACCCTCAACAAAATCCAGCTGCAAGCACTCAGGAGGACATCCCAATGCGTGCAGCAGATAACCGGGATACATATCGTCCTCACGCGGGCGAATCCCGACGATCACGGTTCCAGAAAACGGAACCAGGCCCTGTTTCCAGCCCAGGATCTCGCCGTCGTGTACAAGGCGCCCACTTCGGAGCACATAGCCACGAGGCTCGCGTGAAGAACCTTTCCAGGTAACGTACGCCAGACCGCGTTCATCGGCTGGATGGACCGGGCTCCCGTGCACAGCGAGGATGTCGTGATCGACACAATTCAGACAGATACTGTCGAATGCGGATGACTTCCCACCAACGTCCAATGGCGTCAAGCATTTGATGTACGCAGGTGGGGCCTTGTATGGCTGCATGATGACTTTCCGTATGATCCGTTCAGAGGAGGTTGTCGTGGATGCACATCACAAACACGCGTTGGTGTTAGTGGTTACAGGGACGCACACACGCAGGATTTCGGAATGACACCACCGAGCTCCGTCCGAACCAGGCTTTCGCCGCGTATGCGCGAGCCGGTCTTTCTGAGCCGATTCAGACGCTGGATCAACGGGCAGTCCCCTGGACACGGATCGCCCTCGCGACGGATCGGACAGACACCGGTCTTGGCGATCGGCCAGTGTGCGCCGGGAGCCAGAGCATCCTCCAGCGTACGCAGACATTTACAGTTGTCGATTCGCTCGTGGATGACCTGATGATGACGCGTCCATGTGCGTGGCGCATCCGCACTCCCCGGCCCGGCCCTCAACCCTCGCAGAACAAGAAGCAGCAGCCCGTAAGGATGTGCGTTCGTGTCATCACGCCCGGCGGAGTCGATCAACGTGGCCAGGATCTCGTACAGAGGCTCGCTCGAGATCGGCCCGCGGGCACGAAGCCCCAAAGGGCACTTACATCCCGCTTCCAGCCAGTTACGTGGTAGCACAGAGTGCAACAGGTTGTACATAAGCTCTTCGCCTGTTTGTGCATTCTCTACCGCCAGCTTGAGCTGCTCTTCGACTGTGTTCAACGTGTACATGCGCTGTACATCACACAGAGTCTTGGTGAGCAACTTCCCATTTCGGAAGGTCAGCTCAAGGCAGTCCCGGTGTTCCGTAGATCCTAGCCTCTGATGGCCGAGGTTGAAATCATCCGGGGTGTCCCCGACACCAACGACAATCGTCCCGGAGAAGTACACGATCCGCCCAATTCCATACCAGCACGCGACACCATCGTCGATCGTACACACGACGCCGTCGATGGTGGGCAATGTCTCCATTCGGCCGGTGGCGCGATCAAGCGCCATCCGGAATTGAGGGATGTTATCCTCGTCCACGCCTATGCAGGTTTGGATCATGATCAACACCCCATTTTTCAGGGCGTAGCCTACGCTGAACCCGCGGGCGCAGCCTTCAAACGGCTCGCGAGTAAGGCCTATTTGATCCGGCCGAAAGAGCCCTGCACCTTTGACAGCGAGGATATCGTACACGACCCTCTTGAGACAGATTGTGTCAAGGATCTGGTATTTCATGTCAAACCTCGACGGCTTCGCCATCGGTGTACACAGAAAGATCACCAGGACGCACAAGCACCGGAAGGCCGTCAATAAGGGCCACGCTCCAATCAATTGTCTCGGGTCCCCATGTGACACGGCGGCACAACCGCGACTCGTGTGCGCACTCCAAGGACAGAAGTGTCAGGAGTGGAAAGAGTGCCTCCCATGCACCGTCATCGCTTCGGCGGAGCGGCCAAATGGTTACACCACCGGCGAGCACGTATTTCCCTGATGGCAAGCACACGGGGTCGAAGCTGTCACCGCCACCGAGTTCGTCGGACTGTGCGACTTCGATTTCCTCGCTAAAATCGGACACGGGCGCAGGGCCCAACGGCACCGGTGGGATTCCTGTTTCACCGTCGGCGATACGGGTGTCGACCGGTGGCTTTGGAGGCGTTGCCCGCAAATTCGCTGCGGACATAAGGGTTGTCTTGGGTTTCCTGGGCATAGCAGACCTCATTCATCGGGAAATGGCAATACTGATCACCGGCCACGGCGACATTACCGCTGGCCTTGTTCTCGATTTCATTCGCATTCAATCGGCTCCGACGAAGATATTCCCGAACGCCAAGATTTCAAATAAAAATTGCATTCGAAATCGAAATAAATATTTGCAAGATTTCCGCGTTACATGAATCGCAAAACACGTTATTCGACAGCAAGCCAGATGTCAACAGCGATTGCGGCATGCCCTCATTGAAAATTTGACACCTGATGAAATCACGAATCGCACCGCACCCCATATAAATACTGGGATTGCGCCGAACTTGACAAACTCAATTTCGCTATTCGATGCGATTTACAAGCACAACAATAAAGCAGGTGCCAGAGATCATAACCAAGCAATACAGCCATTCGACAAATCAATTGCAGGCCGTAACAATCCCATCCCACACATCAACCCTGCCAGCACCTGTTATGCATTCCAATTCCATTCGCGAAACAAATTCAAATAGATTGAAAAGCAGATAGCAGATTTTGAACCTGCGTTATTCCTGTTATAGCCTTTCGCCAAACCCATCTATTCCATGCCCTTTGTCAGAACTCGCTGCTCATGTAACGCGCGCCCCGATGAGCCATTGCTGCAAGGACTCGTTTCGCATGAAGCCGAGAGCGTGTTTTACCTTGGTCCGTATCAACGGCTGCCAATCCGGAGACCCCGCAAATGCTTCTTCCATATCTGCTATCCTGCTTTACCTCGTTGACCGGAGCCTGGAGCACAATCCAAGTTGCAGGCGGCAACGGTGCCGCGCAACGTATCCAAGCCGCCGTGGATGTCTGTCCAACCTACGGGTGTACCATCGAGCTGCCAGACGCCCAGTACCCCATGGAAGCCCCGGTGTGGATCCTGAACCGATCCGACATCCGATTGATCGGCACCGGACCGAGTGCACCAGTTTTTGTCTGGAAGGATTCGCTGTTCACCAGAGACACCGCGGGTGTCGCTGCGCTTTTCCAGATGCCGTCATTGCCAGGTGGAGAACGCCCCGTGCTTCCGGCGGGGTCGCTGCGGTGGCCGACAAACACCACCGATTCAACCAACCCGTACTACCGCACCGGATTCCAGCATAACGGCATGTTCAATGTCGAAAACTCGACGCGCATCGAGTTCAACAACCTGATCCTGGACGGAAACAAGCTCGCGATGTTCTACAACGTCGGAGTCTTGAACGGCATGTACTCGATCTTGTTCGGCAGTGTCGGCATCACTTTCCTGAAAAGTTTGGCCAGCACCGTCACCCATTGCGAATTCCGCCATTTTTGGTCGGCCATGTACATGAACAACCGCAACACCAAGTGTGCAGCATGGACGACCAAAGCCAACATCGATCTGGTACCCCAGCAAGCCTGGACCGACTGCGGAAAGATGGGCGGGCATCTGATCGAGCGAAACCGCATCCACGGCAACTGGTGGGCTATCTACTCCGAATCCCAGTGGGATCAGGGAAGCGTCATCCGAGAAAATGTCGCCTGGAACAATGCTAACCAGTTCGCGCGGGATTCGACCACGGTGCTGTTGCCGAATGCCAAGTTCATCCGAAGCGACAACGAATTCCAGGCAAGCGGCTTCATCTTCTCGAAAGACGCCATGTTCCCGGCCGATGTGGTTTCGCACAACACCCTCGTCGACAACCCCATGCCTTACGCGCACTCCGGGTACCACGCCGCCGGCAACGCCCTGTGGTCGGACGACATCCTCGACGCGCTCGAACCCGCGGGTTCCAGTTGGATGCAATTATTCAGGTCAATAGGAAGTCCACGTCTATGGAATTCGACCGTCCAGCACCAAGCCACGGGTGCGATCTGGGGCAAGTCCAACTACGTCGAAATCAAGGATTCGACATTCAAGACCACAATGAATCGACTTGTCGTACGCGACAGCGCTCCTGGAGCCGTGTCCGGCGGACAGGTGTTAAGGACACCGATCGACACCACCGACACACTTATCAACGGCCAGATCGCCTACAACATCACCTACTACACCTACACGCTCTTCTACGACACACTTGTCGACACCGTAGCATGTAAACAGACCTGTTACCTCACTCTGGTAAACGGAGATCATTTCATTCGTGATTGGCAATATCTGCCCTGGAATTACAAGCCACTGCAGGGCGGCTGGTGGACCGCCGTCGTACGAGATGCCTACCAGGTACTACACAGCTACAGGCTGTGGGATCCGCAGTTTTGCGATTCCTCGGGGCTCATCAAATTCTATGGCAACGACTCCAGCTTGACCAATCACTTGGGAACCAGCCACTGCAGAAACTGTCGTTTTGCATCCAATCGCACTTCGGATTCGCTGTTTCTGGTGCCGAAGTGGTCGGACTCATCAGGCACAGCCCCTTTCAACCAAGGGTTCCGCGGCAATCCTCAAGGCGCCTTCGGACGCGACAACCGACTTGGGTCCCACGTTCCTGTGCGTGTGCGTGCTACGGGAATGCCATCCTACGACAACAACACCAGCACCCTGTCTCTTCCAGTGTCCTGGTTCTCCGAAGGCGCTGCTGTACAGAGGCTATCCGTTGCTCGTGCACGCGCAACTCGACGCCAGATCGTGATCAACTCTTCCGATGTGCTCTCCTTCAACATCGAACCCATGATCAGCATCGGTGCCATCCCGGATGTGAACGCGGGCGACTCCGTGATCAAGATCCCATTCACCCCAAACGCCACCGACAGCATCTACCAGTTCGACTTGTGGCTCGTTGGCATCTCCGGTACCGACACCCTCGCGGCCACGCCGATGTCTTGGGTGTGGTCTCCTCGGGCTGCATCCGGTCATTCCTTCACCGTGAACACAAGCACTCGCACATTCGAAGCCGCCACCTCGATCCGTCGAGTGGGACGACACACATGGCTTCGGTGGACCGGAGCTGCGGCAACCAAAGTGACCATGACCGACCTCCGGGGCCGAACCGTTCGCCTGACCGTACATGCACTTGGCACCACCAACGAGGCCGACCTGTCCGCATGCCCCAAGGGCATTTGGCTCCCCGATCTTCCCGGTGCGCGCCCGGTGACACTGTTCTAACCATCCGCACAGGACCCGCACTATGAAATCCATGCTCGCTCTCGCGCTGATGGTGTCGACAGCATCGACGGCGCTCGCAACACCAACGCTCCAGGTCCGAGGCGGCAGTGGATCCGCTAAGCGCATCCAAGACGCAGTGGATGCTTGTGTGGCCCAAGGCTGCACCATTGAGCTACCCGACCCGAACTACAAGATGGAAGCTCAAGTCTGGATCATCGGGCACACCGACTTGAGCCTGGTCGGAACTGGGACGACACAGCCTGTGCTGGCCTGGGAGGACTCGCTCCTGGTCCCCGATAGCAGTGGCGTGGCGAAGCTCTTCCGTTTGAAGCCGCCAACAGGTGCCGGCCGGCCGGATCTTCCTGCTGGCTGGCTGCGATGGCCCATCAGCTACTCCGGTGGAGTCGGCTCTCTACTGGATACCCTGAATCCCTATTCCAGCTCGGGATTCCAACGTAACGGCATGCTCCTGGTCGAGAACTCCGCGCGAATTCACATCGAAAACCTTGTGCTTGACGGACAGAAATCCGCAGCGTTCTACAATCCCTCGATTTGGAACGAAAAGTATCCCGTGCTCCACGGAAGCGTCGGAATCAGCTTGTTCCACAGCTTGGCCGTCGATGTCCTGCGGTGCGACATCCGTCATTTCTGGTCAGGCCTCTACTCCAACGGTCGTAACGACGCTTGTGCTGCCTGGGGCAACTCCGGCGACCTGAGCAAATCCAAGAGCCCGATCTGGTCCAACTGCGCGAAGATGGGCGGACATTTGATCGAGCGCAACCGCATCCACGACAACTGGTGGGGCATCTACAGCGAGATCGAGTGGGACCAAGGCAGCGTCATCCGCGAGAACCTCGCCTGGAACAACGTCAACCAAGGTCTCCGAAATCCCGCAGGAACAGTCTTCCCTAAGGCCATCCTATCCGACTTCGACGTCAAGGCACCGGGAGGATTTCTGTTCGTCAAGGATGTGGTCTTCCCCGCCCACGTGGTGACCAACAACACCATCGTCGAGACCATCCTTCCATACGCATGGTCATTTTACAACGCCGCACCCAACGCCCTGTGGTCCGGAAACATCCTGGAAGTTCAGGATACCCTTGGTGGCGCCAATGCCTCCCTAGACATCCACAATCTGCTTCAGTATGGAAGCTCGCAGCACATCTGGAGCACGGCTCTGCTGCACCACACCACCGCAACGACGACCACCGCGCCAGCACCGTCGAAGGTATGGGTTGTCGATTCAAGCGTAAGCTTCCTGGCACCGACACCGATCCCCCGTGACACCGTTCATGGTGTGGTCGCAGGAGCGGGGTTTCTGCTGGTGCCGTTGGACACGTTCGAAGAAATCGTCGGCGGCAAGACCGTACACACAATCGACTTTGACACCTTCTCTGTCCGTTACGACACAGTCATTCGACTCACAAATTGCGCACGGGGATGCACGCTCCCGCTGGCGTCGACAGCAGCAAGACCTGCAACCTGGCCGAATCTGCCGCTATCTGCCGTTGCTATGCGCGACTGGTCCCATGGACTCGTCAAGGCACCGGACAGTTCCTTGCAGATCGGGCGCTACATGGACACCACCGTCGCCGACTCCTCATGCGCCATCCGCTTCCCCGGGCTGGACACTGGCGTTGCACGACTTCAGCGGAATCGGCAATGCCGCAACTGCCAGATTGCGTCCTGGGACCCGAGTAGCACATCCTTCTTGCAACCAGTCTGGGGCACGACGCAGGTCGAGGACGCCATCGGTGGTGACACGCACGAGGCACCTCGTGGCGCGATCGGTCGAGATGGAAAGCTCGGCTCTCACATGCCGGTTCGGATTCGGGCCACGGGACTTCCGACCTACGACAAGACACATGGCCAACTGCTATTACCGCTCTCGTTTCACTCCGAAGCTGGTGCTGTATCGAAATTGATCGTGCTTCGCGCTTGGGTGGCCAAGCGCCCTGTGACACAGATCCTGTACGGTTCCGGACTCACGCCTGCTGAGACACGAGTAGCGACGGGAGCGATTGCGGAGGTCGAAGCGACGGACAGCGTCGTTCATTTGCCGTTTGCGGGACCAGGAAGCGACAGCATCGTCCAAGTCGATCTGTGGATGGCAGGCATTTCCGGCTCCGACACGCTTGCGGCAACACCGATGTCTTGGGCTTGGTCGGCCAATGCCGGGGGACGATCGTTCACGGTCGGAAACGCAGCTCGCATTTCCAGTCAGGAACGACTGAAGCCGATCTTGGTCAGGGATCAACTCGTCCTGCCTGTTTCTAACAGGGCAGCACCGACGTCGATCATGCTGCTTGATGCCAAAGGAACGCGCATCAGGATTCGCACCTACCTCGACGGGAACACATTAGTCGCCAAACTGTCGGGAGTCCCGCGAGGAATCTGGTTCACGTTCATCCCTGGATTTGAGTCGTTTTCTTTCGTGAGAAATTAACACCCCAGTCTCCGAAGAAGAACCATTGGGCCGGCCGAGCCTCAAGCCAGCTCTCCAGACCGGCGAGCGCCTCCGACACCAGCAACAAGACATCGTCTTCGCCCCAGCGCTCGTCGCCACCAAACAAAGGCGACAACCGGCGATGCATCGGCAAACCCGCGGTTCGGTAGATGCGGTACCCTTCCAGGATGATCCCGCGCAGGGTGTCCTCGAACTCCACCGCGGCATCACGCAGCACCTCCACGGTAACACCGGGGCGACCAACAAGTAGACCCTCCTGATCGGAAACAGCGCTGACCGCCAAATTCGCCGCGATTTGGAGATGACTCCAGTACCGGACATCATCGACATTGACCCGTATCAAGGACAGAGCCTGGATGATCTCCTTGTGCCCTGCAAACGGAGCCCCAAATCGCTCTCCGAGCCTCACCGCGTAATATCCCGCGGCGTAGCAGACACGAGCGACCAACTGCAGCAGTCGATGCTCGATCACAGCTCTGGCCTTGCGTTCCGACCGACGCACGACCACCAAAGTACCGTTGGACATGTTCAACCTCTTCTTGACGCCTTGCGAATTCCCACTGACCTGGTCGCCTTGGGACGACACGAGAACACCGGTTCGTTCTGGTGCATTCCAAGCCGTCAGCGCACTTGCTTGTACAGATCCGCCACTTTTTTCGCAAGACGGGATTTGTCGGCGTCGATGTGATGATGTCGACGACGACGCAACGACTTTTGCTTCAGGTAAGCACGTCCGTCCTCGGTACGAAGCCATCGGCGCCTCAATTTGCGGGCATGCAGTCGCTCGCGGAGAGGCGTCTGTGTCAGCGCAATCACCTGCACCGGCAACCCACGATCAGCGAGGGCTTGTTCGATTTCACGCATCGCTGGCGATCGCCGCTCAAGCACACGAATCCTGTGCTCTAAGTTATCAGTGATCGCTGCAAAATCGAAATCGAAGCGTTTACACAGTAGATGGATTTCTTCTGTGCGTTCGGGGCAAGCAGCCATGGCTTCGTCTTCGTGTTCGTCCAGCAGGTCCAGCAATTCCCCGATTTCGGGAAGGATGACCATGTTTGTTGACGCTGAAGGATCTATTTCGCTGGTAATGCGCAAAATCAGATCCGTGATCGCCGACGGATCCCGGTACGGAGTCCCGGCAATTTCACCCAAGCAAATCAAGTGCTCGTGAGCATATAAGCACAACTCGACGGTGCTGGAGAGAATGGCGTCAGCGATGGTCTTGTTCATGGGTTCCTCGTTCGCTGTGGTTGCGTTTGGAGTTGTCAGATTTTGACAACGGCATTGAGATGTCCAGATCCGTGAGTTGGCGGACCAGTTTGCGGTGTAGCTGCCAAGTCGCAGCCGTAAGCTTGGTACGGAGGTCGACCCCCGATACATACAGTAAGAGCGAGGCGATAAGGGGCAGGGAGGTCATTTCCGGCGGCGGAAGAATCGGTTCACCTCGCGCCATCCGTTCTCGCAACTTTTGCGCAGCGGCGTGGTGGCGCTGTTCATTAGCAAAGGCTTCAGTAGGCGACTTTCTGCCGGGACGTAGAGGCATTCCAAGAGCTACACGACGTCGATACGGCAGCAATTCGCCACCAGTAGTAAGCTCGTATGCTACGGTAGTTAGGTTACGCTTATTCGGGCGGATCATGGTTTGTGGCGACATAGCTCCTCCTTGGTTATAGGCCCAGCGGGTTGCTGGTCCGATGCAACGAATTGCGTATTTATGCTCGCCTGAATCCGCGATGTTTCCCGAATCCCATTTGAATCAAACCAAAGAGCCGTCCACGTAAAGGCGCCCCGAATTCACCCTGCAACTCCAACTGCGGTGTACACGCCCCGCCTACTTGCCTACCTTCGTGAACATGAGCACGAAGCCCAGTGATTCCAAATCCATTCCGACGGCCTCGCCCCTGGAGGCGGCATGAAGGTTCGCGACAGTGGAATGCCCGGCCAGGACATGTGGGAGACCTTCTTCGATCCCCTCGATATATTCGACAACCTCGGGCTCGTCGATCCCGCCGGGATCATCGTCGACCTCGGAAGTGGTTACGGCACGTTCACTTTGCCAGCTGCCCAGATTTTCAAGAAGTCACAAATCGTCGGCATCGACATCGAACCAGACCTGAACCACGATGTCATTGCCCGTGCACAAGCCGCAGGCATCAACAACCTGACGACGCGTACTTGCGATTTCGTCCGCGACGGCACCGGGATGGATTCGGATTCCACGGACATGGTTCTCCTTTTCAACATCCTGCACGCCGATAACCCCGTTGCCTTGCTCAAGGAGGCGTTTCGAATCCTGAAACCTGGCGCTGTCACTGCGATCATCCACTGGAACTACGATCCATCTACACCGCGCGGCCCGAGAATGGAGATCCGTCCCAAACCCGACCAAGTGCTGGCCTGGGCTGCACAAGCCGGGTTTGCCGTCCCGGCTTCGGCGATTCCCGTCGCGTGTTTCCACTACGGCTTCCTCGCCACCAAACTCGACAGCTAACTGCAATCAAACTTCATCAAGCTGTGATCGCCATTGAGATGTGAATCCGCATCTATTCAAGTTCTGTTTATGCTCCGCTCCTCCGGCGGCGAGAAAGAGCCTCCCGTACATCGTACGAGTTAGCGTTCATCGGCATACAATCGGGCCGCTTGCTTAGCGGTTCGTGAACGATCGCGATCCACGTTGTGATGTCGACGACGACGTTTGGCAAGTTCACGCGTGTACGCCTTTCCTGCCGCAGTGTGCAGCAGCCAGGCCCTACGTAGCTTTCTAGCATGTGCCCGTTCCGTGCGGGATTTGCGCTGGAAGCCAGAGACCACGACCTTCTCAGTTAGCCCGCGTCGGCCCAGTTCTTCGTGGAGTTCCTCGGCGAGACTGACTTGACCAGCACGCAGACGAGTCAAGTATGCACGCTGTTGATATGTCGCGAGTACCTGATCAAATGCGGAGCACCTTTTGTCGTACAAGTCCACGTCAACGTCAGGCTTTCGATCTTGTGCGATCGCAATGACCATCTCCTCGTATGCCTGTATTGAGTCGAGTAAACTGGTCATGGCATCGGCATTCGGGAATTCCATGATTTCGATTTGATCCGTAATCTGTTCGATGTACACAAGTACATCCGTCACGTGTTCATGTTCATGGAACGGCACTCCAAACAACCTCCCAACGAGTATGACGTGGAGATGAGTCTGCAGAATTATCTCCACGCTTAGGGTCCGGAATTGATCAACGATTGTCTCGTCCATGTTGTCTCCGTTTTGTGCCATCGCATAAATGCGATTTCTAGGAGTTACTGCAGTTACGCGTTCACGTTTTCCCAGTAAGAACAAAGCCGGGGCTGTACGCCACCGGCCTTCTTGTTGATCAACGACACCGAGGTCCCCGCCCACATCGTCGAACACAGACCTGGATGTCATACCGATTGCGCGAACGCTGCCCTGGGTGCGGCGTCGCGATTACCCTGTGGTTGTCAGCGCTGCCTGCCGAGAAAAAACAGCACCGGATCAAGGATCTCGCCCAGGTGAGCGCAGCAGTCGTCATGCTGGGTGTCCGAGAGCTGCAATGACGAGAGCATTGCCTCCACGACTTCGGCACCAAGTCCAGTAATCTCTTCCACCTTCACACCCGTAGCACGCTCGAGCAAGCTCGCCATGCCGGTGGGATTGCAGCTGACTTCGCAGCTGATCAACGAGCATCTGGACCAGTCATTGGCAACAGCTTCAGCCTTCGACACCCAGCGGAACCGGAGCTCGCAATCCCCGTTACTCCAGCCGAACGAGTCCTCGTCTCGGACAGGCACGGCAGCGTGCACAAAATCACTCCCCGAGTACATGGTGTCCAAGAAGAGGTGCACTCTCCAATACTCGAACACATCGCGCAGCGCGGACTCGGAGGTGAGTCCACGTTCACGGGTGTATGTTACACCACGCACAGACTCCGGCACCAGCGTCACGTCCACGCCAGGTTTGGCAAGCTTCGAGAGCTCGTCGCGGAGATGCTCGCAATAGTGCGAGAACTCATTTTTGTGTTTGCTCAACGTGCTGGCCTCCCAGCGAGGCAGGCGCCCCGTGACAACCAAGACATCGTTGTCGACGGCGATGGTCAGTGGGTGCTCGTCCCTCTTCGGATGACGTCTGGCATGTTGCCTGGCACGCCCTGTGTTCGCGAGCAAGTCATCGACAGAAACACCCGCAGGCATACGCAACCCGATGCTGAGTGCGGACATCACCGGATCATCCGAGTCCCTGACATAATCGCTGATGTTGGCGCTGTCGATGGCGATGACACCGGAAGTACTGGATATGTTGTTGGTGTACATGAGCTGCTCCTGGTTGTGGTTGGCGAGCGTTATGGCTCGTGATATGAATTGCTGTTTTTTTCGAAAAACTTGAGCGACTTGCCCGACAACAAAAGAGGCCGGAGTGTAACCCCAGCCTCCGTGTTCGCGATTCCTGTTGTGGGCTCAGGTCACGCCTTTGTCGACGCCCCCGACTTCTTGCCTCGGGATGCCTTGCTGCCCAGTTCCGCCTTGGCCGGCTTCGATTTCGTCGGCGACGCAGCTGAAGACACAGCTTGCTTCGCCGCCTTGTTCATTCCCGAGCGTACCGAGGCTGATGTGGGTGTCGATTGCTTCGACGGCTTCGACGGATTCTTTGTGTTCATGTTCTTCTCCTGTGTTCGCGTGAATGGGCCAATCACGGCCTCACGAGGAATTGCCTGATCACCGGTTCAGTCCGAAGAATGTCATCGGATCCACAACACCACCGAGATGGGCGGTTCTGGTGTTGCTGTCGGCACACCAATCGAGCACACGGAACATGCGACGCATGGCGTCCACGGACTTGCCGACGGCTTCGTGGGCGCAGAGAGATTCTTCGACCCCCAGCCTCAGCAGCCGTTCCAGGACGTCATCTGCAAATCCGACGTCACAGGCAATGAGTGCGTGCGACGCAAGCCTGGATTCCATGGCTTCCGCCTGCGTCACCCAGCGAAAAATGAGGCTGCACTCGCTGGAACGCCAGCCGAACTCATTGTCCTCGACAACCCGCTCCAACCCCTCGCCGAAGACCTCGAGGGCGTCAAGAAGCTCGATGTCCAAGTGCAGGGACCAGTATTGGAACAGCTCTCGGAGTGACACGGCGTTCGCCCAGCCGCGCTCCGCGCGGTACGTTACACCGCGCATCCAGCCCGGTGTCAGGTGAACGTAAGCCCCGGGTTTGGCCACCGCAGCCAAGGCCGCCTCGATGACATCGAAGTGCTGGTCGAGCTCACAGTCACGTTTGATGTTGATATTAGGGCCGATCCACTCACCTTGCAGTGGACCTTCCACGGACAGGCACCCCTCGTCGACATCAAACGTATACGTGAGGTCAGGGTACATGCTCTTCAGGATCTGCTCCCGCTCGTTGGACGCGACGAAGGCATCGTCCACGGCGACTCCCGCGGACAGCTCCAGATCCATGGCGATTTCGACGATGTAGGGTTCGCCTTGGCGCCGGGCGCATGCCAGCAGCTCCGTACGGTCAACGGAGATGTATGTGGGTTTCGCGCCGTTGACCGCGTGTACATGCGGTGTCGCGTTGTCGGTGTTGTTGTCGGCGATGCTGATGTCGGCGTCGGTCGTGGTCATGGTTTGCTCCGGAGTTGGTGTTCGCGGACAGGGCCGGGATGGCCCCTGCTAGTAGTTGCTGACTTTCAGAGAATTTTCGTAAAGACAGATTCTGCCATCAGATTCCACCCGTATCCGCACGCAACACCGACGCGTTTCACACGCGTCCATAGACATCCTCTTACTCAGGCCCACCGCACCGTAACGGAGTTCATCGCGGCCTCGAACAGCATCAGTCCCCAGCGTACGCCGTTGCTTGACCTGCGTAGTACCTCGTTGCGGCTTCGTAATCCGCAACCACCTCAGGACACGCGCCTTCAATCTGTGTTCGCTTCCGCAGGCGGATATTGAGATCGGCCTCGGCGCACAGGAACTGCCGAGGCGAGAATGCTTCCGTCGCTGCGTGCCAGCTGTGAACGACCAGCGTGGTCACGCACAGATTCAGACTGGATCCTGGCAACGCCAAGGCGGACAAAGACGACGCCAGCAGTGGCGCCAACGCCAGGAACACATCGCCGTTGGTCATCCGGATCCCTGCCTCGAGCACACCTCCGACAGCCTGGACGTCGACAACGATCTTGCGTGCGTGGACAAGCACTGAGATCTTGGAACGACCACAGTCGACTGAGATGGCCGGAGCGTTGACAAGATCACCGAAGACACCATGGAGGTCCGGTCGTTGGTAGTCGACCATGTGGATGATGCAGTGACCGACCACAGGCTCTTCGCCCACGCCCCGGATCTGTCGACCGAGGCTGAAGATGTCGACGGTCACGTTAGGGTGTTGCTGATGCATTCAGTGCTCCTGGTGTTGTGTGCAGCGTCTGGCACGTGGTGTAGTGGTATTTACAAGAGCAGCTCTTTCGTCCAGCTCGAACGTGGATCCCTGGTTCTGACACAGCGGCTTCGACTACAACGTTCACGCCGCAACTCGGCCTTCACCGGCAGCGCGTACGCGTGGCGGCGGCGCCACCGCGAGCAACAGCGGTGTGCGCGTACACGCACGCCGCAGCGCCTTCGGCGACAACACCGGCGTCGCCCATCGCTGCCGATCCCGGGCATCAGCGGCCACAGCCACATCAATGCCGCGTTGGCCGAGCGCCTTCGCAACTGCTGTTGAACCAGCGACGACCCGACCACTGATCCAGGCGTGGAAAGCACGCGCTACCGCGGGCGTCAGATCCGCCGGCGCCAACACGCACCGCGTTGACCGGAAGTGCTGCATGTCCTCAAGCAAGGGTTCCAGCTTTCGACCGAGCAGGAGCTCATGCTGGGTGTCGAGCTCGCGCACACTCCACTTCGGTCGCCTGGTCTTGTTCGTAACGATACCGAGCATGTCTTTGTACACGGACATGCGGACAGTCAGCGTGCTCGAACGCTCTGCTTTTTGTGGGGCAGCTCGCAGCTCCAACGTCGACACTCGGCCATGGACCGTACGTGAAGGTGCGGGCACTGTGATACACCGACAGCCATGGTCACACACGACGTCGGCGCAGATGGATTCCAGGTACCTCATCCACTGCTGAAGAGACTGAGGCACGGTTTCGCCGTCGTAGGTGAGCATGTACTCGATGACAGCATGCTCCAGTAGCTGAGCCGGATCCAGCCGTACGCCCGGAACATTCCGGAGGCGATCATTCATCGCCTCCGCCATCGCAACGACACTTTCCATCGGTGTCGATGTCGCG
>JBDKGS010000002.1:0-59986 GCA_039798065.1 Fibrobacterota bacterium
AGTCATGCCGCGGATCTTCGAGCCCTTCTTCACCACAAAAGGTCCTGGCAAAGGGACCGGCCTCGGGCTTTCCGTGGTCCATGGAATCATCCACAACCACAAGGGTTCGATCACCGTCTCCAGCGAGATCGGAAAAGGAACGACCTTCGAAATCCTCCTTCCGGCCCTGAGCCGAGACAGCGTTGTCGACATCCAGGAATCCACGAGGTTCGAGCAAGTACGCACCAAAAAGCCGGTCATGGTCGTCGACGACGAAGAGGCTGTCGCCGATGTGCTCCATCACCTGCTGGACATGCTCGGATACTCCTCGGAGGTGTTCCTCAATCCACTGGAGGCCCTGCGAGCGTTTGGACAAGATCCGTCGAAGTGGTCGATCGTGGTCAGCGACTACACCATGCCCGACATGACCGGTGAGCAGTTCGTGGAGGCCGTCCGGAAGCTCCGTGCCGACGTGCCCATCCTTCTCACCAGCGGCTACGAAAGCCATGGCCAGTCCGAAATGATCGCGCGGCTTTCCGTCAGCGCGTTCATCGCCAAGCCGTTCCAGACAGAGGATCTCGCTCGGACGCTGTCCAGCTGCCTATCTTCGGGGCAATGAGGTTTTCGCTCCGAACCGACAATCCGGCAGGAAGTTCGCATAGGTTGATCGAACGGATGGATCTGTGCCGTTCGACAAAATCCGTTCGGTTGGATCTCTCCCTCACCGATCCCACGGGTTGGCCCGATCGCGCCGAGCTGGAACGACAATGTTTGTCGTATTTGTCCGATCCCGGCTCCAACCGCTACTGCCCCGATTCCCAGGGCCTGGAATCCACTCGACGAATTCTGTCCGAATGGACCCACGGCCGCGTCCCCGGACAGGATTGGTTCTTGTGCGCCAGCACCAGCGAAGCCTACGGCATCCTGTTCCAGCTTTTGTGCGACCCCGGCGAAAAAGTGGTCGTCAACCGGCCCAGCTATCCCCTACTCGACGACCTTGCCCGTCACGGCGGCATTGGTCTGGTCGATGTTCCATTGCGGCTGTTGGGCACCCAATGGCATCTGGACATCGGTAGATTGGAACAGGCGTTCCGAGATCCTGCCGTGAAAGCTTTTTGCCTGATCCAACCCGGAAACCCGACTGGTTGGTTCCTGGGTCCTGCCGAACGTTCCAAGGTTGTGGCCCTGTGCGCAAAACACAAGGTGGCACTGATTTCCGACGAAGTTTTTGCCGATTACACCTACCAAGACGGATACAACTCCCTTCTTGGTGAAACTGAATGCCTCACCTTTGCCCTCTCGGGGCTATCCAAAGGCTTTGGGCTTCCTGGCTTCAAGATGGGCTGGATTGCCATGTCCGGGCCCCGCCTACCCCTGTCTGAGGCTCGAGAACGTCTACAAAGACTGAATGACAGTCTATTGTCGGCCTCTACTCCGGTTCAGCATGCCCTCAAACATTTGATTCCGCTTTCCACCTCGCTAAGAGCCCCCATTTTATCGCGACTGGAATCCAACAGAAGGCTTTGGATGGATTTGAATCGCCAGAAGGAAGCTTTTCTTCCTGTACCGGCTGGATGGATGGGCGTGGTTCGTTTGGCCCCTGGTACCGAAGAGCCATACTGCGATTCTCTATTGGATCAAGGAATTTTGGTTCAACCTGGTTTTTTGTTTGACTTGCCCTGGGACGGTGTGGTAGTGTCGCTACTAGCAGAGCCTGAGGTTTTCCAAGAAGGTCTCTCTGTTCTTCAAGTATTAGTTGTTTAATCTCTTAAGAACTTGAAGTAGAACTAGGCCTGTGGATTGGCAGGGAAAGCGCGATTTTGGGTCAAAAAGCCCTATCCACATGGGTTGGATTGACACGGAAATCACATTGTCAGGATTGGGATTTGGGATAACAAGTTATCCGTGGCAGTGTGGATTCAGAGTTGTGGATAATCTGGGGTTTTTTCCTTGGACTATCCACCGACATCGATTGGTTTTACAGGTCAATTCACAACCGATTTGCCCTCAAAACGGTCATTGAACGCAAAAAACCCTCTCGGAGGAGATCCGAAAGGGTTTAAAGGGTTTATCCGTGAAATGTGGATAAGTTGTGTGGAGAAGTGGTGGAACCCGGTGGGGATCGGACCTCTTCGAGCTTATTAGTTGCTCAGATCCAGACGGTGGAGGGCACGCATGAGGGCCAACCGGGCGCGTTCGTAGTCCACTTGTCGGTTTGCATCTGACAATCTCTGCTCGGCGCGCTTCTTGGCCTTCTCGGCGCGGTCCTTGTCGATTTTCTCCGGCGTTTCGGCCGAATCGGCGACAATCGTAAGCTTTCCCGCTTCCACCCGGGCTATGCCACCCGAGAGGAACAGCTTGAACTCCTTGCCGTCTTCAGCCGCAATGCGGGCGATGCAAGGCTTGAGTGCGAATACGGCGTCGCAATGACCGGGAAGGATACCCACCGAGCCGTCTTGGATGCCCAACACGACTTGGCTGGCGTTTCCCTGCCAGGCGATCTTTTCGGGATCGACGACGGTGACGGGAATCACTTGGACTTCAGCTCCTTGTCCTTCTCAACAGCTTCCTCGATGGTGCCCACGTAGAGGAATGCCTGTTCGGACAGTTCGTCGTGCTTGCCATCCAAGATTTCCTTGAAGGAACGGACCGTGTCGGCGACCTTCACGTACTTGCCGTGCATGCCGGTGAACTGTTCGGCCACGTGGAAGGGCTGGGACAGGAAGCGCTGCACCTTGCGGGCGCGGTTCACCGTCAGGCGATCTTCTTCGGACAATTCGTCCATACCAAGGATCGCGATGATGTCCTGCAGTTCCTTGTAACGCTGGAGCAAACGCTGCACGCCACGGGCAACCGCGTAGTGTTCTTCGCCCACCACGTCGGCGGCCAGAAGGCGCGAACGCGAGTCCAACGGATCCACCGCCGGGTAGATGCCCAATTCCGAGATCTGACGCGACAGGTTGGTGGTGGCGTCCAAGTGGGTGAACGCGGTGGCGGGTGCCGGGTCGGTGTAGTCGTCGGCAGGCACGTAAATGGCCTGGATCGAGGTGACCGAACCGTCCTTGGTGGAGGTGATTCGTTCCTGGAGCGCGCCCATTTCGGTTCCGAGGGTGGGCTGGTAACCCACGGCCGACGGAATACGTCCAAGCAACGCCGACACTTCGGAGCCTGCCTGGGTGAAACGGAAGATGTTGTCGATGAACAACAAAACGTCCTGGTGCTGCACGTCGCGGAAGTATTCGGCGATGGTGAGCGCCGTCAGAGCCACGCGAGCACGTGCTCCGGGGGGCTCGTTCATCTGGCCGTACACGAGTGCGGTCTTGCCCAACACGCCGGCTTCTTCCATTTCACCGTAGAGAGCGGTACCTTCGCGGGTACGCTCGCCCACACCGGCAAACACGGAGTAACCACCGTGGTACTTGGCGATGTTGTTGATCAGCTCCTGGATGAGCACGGTCTTGCCCACACCGGCGCCGCCGAACAGACCGATCTTGCCGCCCTTGGCGTAAGGAGCCAACAGGTCGACCACCTTGATGCCGGTCTCGAGGATTTCGGCATGGGTGCTCAGACGATCGAATTCGGGAGGATTGCGGTGGATGGGCAGCGAGAGGTCCGCGCCGATCGGGCCTTTGCCGTCGATGGGCTGACCGACCACGTTGATCACGCGGCCCAGAGTCTTGTCGCCAACCGGGGCCTGGATGAACTTGCCGGTATCGCGCACTTCGAGACCGCGCGACAGACCGTCGGAGCTGTCCATGGCGATGGTGCGGACCACGTTGTCGCCCAGGTGCGAAGCCACTTCCAGAACCAGGTTGTCGGGTTCGGAAGAAATGCTCGGGTTCGAGCAGACCAAGGCCTGCAGGATGGGGGGGAGGTTTCCGTCTTCGAAGGCCACGTCGACGACGGGTCCCAGAACCTGGATGATCTTGCCCTTGAGTGTGCTGGTGCTCATGTTGGCTGGGTTCCCTTTAGCGGATGGATTCGGCGCCGGCGATGATCTCGACAAGTTCTGTCGTGATCTGGGCCTGGCGAGCCCGGTTCTTCAGGAGGGTGTTCTTGTCGATCATTTCCTGGCCGTTGCGCGTGGCGTTGTCCATGGCCGTCATGCGCGCGCCCTGTTCGCCGGCCGCGTTTTCGAGCAACGCGTTCAGGATCAGGAACCGGATGGACTGCGGGATCAGCTTGGAAAGCACGATCGCCGGAGGAGGATCGAAGAGGATGGGCGAGTTGGAAGACTTGACAGATTCCGTCTTGGTCGGGAAGACCTTGATGGCCTGCGGGGTCTGCGTGAGCGCCGATTGGAAACGGTTGTTGACCACCCAGATTTCGTCGGTCCTGCCGTCCAGGTATTCCTGGATGAGCTGGTCGGCGATGGGGCGGGCGTTGGCGAGCGACGGCTTGGCGACCGCGTCCTGGTACCATTCGCCCACGTTTCCGGTTCCCGAAATCTTGGTGCGGAAGGCGTCGTAGCCGCGTCGTCCGGCGAAGTGCACGGTGTAGCGGATGCCGCCATCCACGCGCGAACGCAGTTCGACAAAACCTGTCCGCGATTCGGTGGTGGCGTCCATTTGACGGATTCCGACAACGCGTTCGAAGGTGCGGATGAGGCTGTTGTTGAACGCGCCGCACAAGCCCTTGTCGGACGTGAACAGCACGATCGAGACATGCTTGACCGGACGCGGATCCAACCAGACGGCGGCTTCTTCCGGCAGATCTTCGCCCGCGACCGCGGACTGCAGATCGGAAAGAAGCTTCGTCAGTTCGGCGCGATAGGGCCGCGTGCGCTCGATCGCCTCCTGGGCACGGCGAAGCTTGGACGCCGCCACCATCTTCATGGCGGCGGTGATCTTCTTCGTGTTCTGGAGGTTCTTGAGCTTGTTCGTCAGCTCCTTGATCGTGGGCAAAGGGTTTTACTCCTTTATGCCTGGAACGCGGAGTTGAACGCCTTGACGACCTCTTCGATGCGCTTCTTCAGCTCGTCGTCGAGGGCCTTCTTGGTCTCGATGTCGGCGGCCAGGTTGGCGTGCTTGGTTTCCAGGAATTCGAGGAATTCCTTCTCCCAGCGCACCACGGCGTTGACCGGAACCTGATCGATGAAACCGTTGGTGCCCGCGTAGATCACGATGATCTGGGTGCCGACCGACAGGGGAGAGTACTGGGGCTGCTTCAACAGTTCGGTCAAACGCTGTCCACGTGCCAACTGCTTTTGCGTGGCGGCGTCCAGGTCGGATGCGAACTGCGAGAATGCGGCCAACTCGCGGTACTGGGCCAAGGTCAGACGCAGCGTACCCGCGACCTGCTTCATGGCCTTGATCTGGGCGTCGCCGCCCACGCGGGACACCGAAATACCGGCGTTCATGGCAGGGCGAAGGCCCGCGTTGAACATGCCCGATTCCAGGAAGATCTGGCCGTCGGTGATCGAGATGACGTTGGTCGGGATGTACGCCGAAACGTCGCCCGCCTGGGTCTCGATGATGGGCAACGCCGTGAGCGAACCCGCACCGGCTTTGTCGGAAAGCTTGCAAGCGCGTTCGAGCAGGCGGGAGTGCACGTAGAACACGTCGCCCGGGAACGCTTCACGCCCTGGTGGGCGGCGCAACAGCAACGACATCTGTCGGTAGGCCTGGGCCTGCTTGGTCAGATCGTCGAAAATGATCAGAGCGTGGCCGCCGTTGTCGCGGAAGAATTCCGCCATGGCGCAACCCACGTAAGGAGCCAGGTACTGGAGCGGAGCCGGAGCTGCAGCACCCGCGACAATAACTGTCGTGTATTCCATGGCACCGTTGGCGCGAAGCTTTTCCACCACCTGGGCGACGGTCGATTGCTTCTGGCCGACGGCCACGTAGAAGCACTTGACGTCCTTGCCCTTCTGGTTGATGATCGTGTCGAGCGCGATGGCCGTCTTGCCGGTACCGCGGTCGCCGATGATCAATTCACGCTGGCCACGACCGATCGGTGTCATGGCGTCGATCACCTTGATACCGGTCTGGAGCGGTTCGTGCACGTTCTTGCGACCCATGATGCCGGGGGCCTTGACTTCGATGCGCTGACGCGCTTCGGCGACAATGGCGGGTCCGCCGTCGATGGGATTGCCCAAGGCGTCGACCACGCGACCCAAAAGCGACTTGCCGGCGGGGACCGAAGCCTGCACCTTGGTGCGGCGCGCGACGTCGCCTTCCTTGACGGATTGGATGTCGCCAAGGAGCACCACGCCCACGTTGTCTTCTTCCAGGTTCAGCACCAGGCCGAAGACGTCGTCCTTGCCTTCGAACTGCACGAGTTCGCCGGCTTCGACGGTGGGGAGCCCCTGCAGGCGCGCGATGCCGTCGCCCACCTTCAAGACAATTCCCGTCTCGTGGCTCTCGGCGGAAGGCGCGAAGCCTTCCAGCTGCTTGCGCAGCAACGAGGCGATCTCGTCGGGTCGAACTGTGTCGATCATTGCGTTCCTCTTACGCGGAAAGCAGGGCCCTGCGGGCCTGGTTCAGCTGGTTGTTGGCGGTGGCGTCCAAAACGGTGTCGCCCAATCTCACGCGGAATCCACCCAAAATGGAGTCGTCGCTAGCCTGCGACAGCTCGACCTTGGAGCCGGACCGGGAGAGGGATGTTTCGAGGGTCTGGACCTGTGTGCTGGAAAGGGCGCTCTTCGCGAACACCACGCCTCGGACAATTCCTGTCCGCTGCTCGTGCAGCGAAAGCAATGCGCCGGCGATGTCGGCGATTTCGCCCAGACGGCGGCGTCCGGCGAGCAACCCCACGAAACGCCCTAAGACAGAATCTGTCGCAGGGTTTCCCATCGCGGCAAGAAGAGCCGAAGCCCTCTTGGCGGCCGGGACCGTGGAATCGGAAAGACGCGTGGTCACGTCCGACGGAAGCGCGGCCAACGACTTGAACAGCGGGAGGTTCTTCTCCAGCTGGCCCGAAGACGAAAGCGTCTCCAGCAAGGCCTTGGCGTATCGAGGTGCGGCGTTGGCCATCAGCCCTTCACGGCTTCGCCCAGCATGCGCTCGGCGAAGTCCTTGGCTTCGGCGTCCTGCAGCTTGTGGCGCAGGATGCGTTCGGCGACACCCACGGAAAGTTCGGCGGCGTCCTTGCGAAGATCGGTGCGCGCCTGGTTCTTGGCGGCTTCGATTTCCACGACGGCTTGGGCCACGATCTTTTCGGCGGACGTCTTGGCGTCGGCTTCCGACTGGGTGCGGAACTTGGTGGCGAAGTCGCGCTGCTCGGAAAGGATCTTTCCGGCTTCGGTGCGAGCTTCGGCCAAAATCCGCTGCTGCTCGGCTTCGACCTGTGCGGTCTTGGCGGCGGCCTGGTCGGCTTTTTCCAGCGACTCCTTGAGCTTGCGCTCGCGCTCGGCAACGGAAGCCAGAATGGGCTTCCATGCGAACTTGTGCAACAGAATCAGGAGGGCGATGAAGACCACCCAAACCCAAATCATGATCCCCGGTTGGGGAGCCATGAGCTGGTTGGCGATCCCGCCTCCGGCTTCCGCGCCTGTGTGAGCCTGGACCTCTTCAGCCATGACTTACTTCAGGAGAACGATGAGGAGGCTGATGACGGCGCCCAACAGAGCGACACCTTCCATCAGTGCGGCGCCGAGAATCAGGTTGGCGCGCAGATCGTCCTTCACTTCGGGCTGACGAGCGATGGCTTCCACGGTCGAAGCGGTGGCCTTGCCGATGCCCAAGCCTGCGCCGATAGCGGCGAGTCCTGCGCCGATGCCTGCTCCGAGGTAGCCGATGCTCTGGTAGTCCATGTGTCTGTCTCCTGTGAGTGTGGTGAAGAGAGGGTTATGAATCAGTGTTCCTGGTGCAGAGCGCCGCCGATGTACAGCGAGCTCAGGAAGGTGAAGACGAAAGCTTGCAAGAAGCAGACGGCCACCTTGATCACCAGAATGAACAGAAGGAAAGCGAGAGGGAACGGAGCGATCAGCGCCAAGGCGATGCTGTTCGAGGCGCCGCCCAAAATGCCGTGAAGTCCGCCCGAGATCATGGGGGCCAATACGGAGATGAGTCCGGTGATGACCAGGATCATGATGTGACCGGCGGTCATGTTCGCGAACAGACGGATCGTCAGCGAAAAGGCGCGAATGAAGATCGAGATGATTTCGATGGGCACCAGGATGGGGAGAACCCACATCGGCACACCCGAGGGAATGATGTTCTTGATGTAATGGAAGGGGCCATTGTGGATCATGCCGGCAATATTGAAGACCAAAAAGACCATCAAAGCCAATGCCGCGGTCACGGAAATGTTGGCGGTGGCGCCTGCGAATGCCGGAACCAATCCCATCAAATTCAAGACCAGGATGAAGAAGAACGCGGTGGCAAGAAACGGCACCCACTTGTCGCCGTCCTTTTTCCCGATGTTGGGCCGAGCCACTTCGTCGCGGATGTACAGGAGAAGCACTTCGACCATGTGACCGACAGGCGATCCAGGAAGAAGGTTCACCCGATTCGCGGCGGTGCGCGCCAGCAGGAAGGTGAAGAGGGCACCGATCAGGAGCATGAGCACATGCAGCGAAAGCGGTGCGGGCACATTCACGACAGCCCACTCGAATGGCAGGATCTGCCACTTGTGTCCGTCGACGATGTGATGGAGGATGAATTCCGAGAGATTGCCAGAACTCAAAGTCTTCCAACTCCCTTTGCGAAAAGAAAAGCTTCAATGACGGTGAAAACAATAATCAAAGACGAGCCGGTCCAGGCAACGAAATATCGCTCGGACGGAAATTGCCAAAGAAAGACTGAAAAGAGGATTAAAGAGGCGATAAATCGAATACTCAATATTGCAATCGGTATGCCAATTCCTTTGCGATTCGAATCGTGCCAAAGTCGTTGCCCAAGCCAGATGTGCGGGAGCATGGCGCCGGTGCCGAGGATGAGTCCGCGGGTGGTGGCGTCGCGCAGCGAGGGAATGGCGACGTAGGCGACGACAAATCCCGTCCAAGCCACGACCAGAGCGCGTACAAGGGCCAGATGCGAAGTCCGCCAGCGATCGGATGGATTGACGGAATTTGTCATGGCGATTTGGATGATGTCTTCCTGACGAACGAGTAGAGCGCGTAGGCGATTCCCGAGATGGATCCTATCACCACCGGGGCGGCGGAATCAATCGCTTTTCCCAAAATCCACCCAACCAGGGTGTAACCGAGGATGGTCGCAAGAATTTCTCCCCCGAGCGTGATCCACTTGAGTGGTGGGGGAGTGGAAGACACTAGGCCTTGGCCTTGGCTCCGGACTGCATTTCGCACTTGCCGTGGAAGACGGCACCTTCGAGGATGATCAGCTCGCGGGTGCGAAGATCGCCGACCAGCACGGCCTTGTTTTCCAAGATCACCCTGTCGTTGGCGGTCACGTTGCCCGTGACCTTTCCGCCGATCTTCACGGATGCCGCTTGGATTTCTCCTTCGACGACACCTTGGATGTGGACGGAAACGGTTCCCGTCGCACGGATGATTCCCTTGACCGTGCCTTCGATCGAGAGATCGTTCTCCACCAGCAGTTCGCCGGTGATGACCGTTCCCGAATTCACGAAGGCAAAGCCTTTGCCGGTGGAGGATTTTTCAGACATGGTTCACCGTATCATAGCAATCAAGGGGTCGATGGCAAGTCCGTTTACCGATATACGCACTCGTATATGGGCCGAAGCCTCACCCCCCGATGGAGTGGTTTCCGCGAATGTTTGTCCGCGATGGATGATGTCGCCGGGTTTGACTTCGATTTGACCGAGGTCTCCCACCGAGTATTCGACACCGTTGAGGAGAAGCAATTTCACCGACAAACCCATGGTGGCATCCCAACCCACAGACGAGACCACGCCGTCGTCGGGACTGGAAACCGGTTCGCCAGAGGGAACGAAAAAGACGCGTTCATCCATGGCGGTGTTGGCCGTTCCGTTCTGGAGCGCGCGAGGGATCATGCGCCAATCGGGGAGCAGAGGCGCGAGATTGAGAGGCTTGGTTTTGACTTGTTGCGTCAAACGAAGCATGAAATTTTTGGAACGATCTGCGGCGATTTCGTCCAGGAACTTCTTGCGAGCGGCATCGTCGAACAGTCCCGAAGCTTTGGCGACGGTTTGGGTTGCGCTTTCGGTGGGGTCGTCCAAAAAGGATTGGGTCAGGGCCATCAGCGATTTTTCGCGTTCGGCCATCCGATTGACCTCTTCCTGCAAATGGGCCACCCGAGTCAACTGGCTGCGCAGTTGGCGATTTTCGGAAGCGATGACTTCCGCCGCTTGCAGGCGCACCGCGATCACACCCATCCAAGTCACCGCCACCCCAGCCAAGATCACCAGGATCATGAACGACACCAGCAGGAACTGGAACAAATTCAGCGGAATGCCGATCTGCCAGGATTCCCCGGTTTGGTCCCGAAGGACCAAAAGCTTGAGCCGCTCGCCTTTCAAGTGCGCTTCCCTTACCCGCCGAATCCGAGGATGATGTCGGCCACGCGGGTGAGGTCGTCGTTATTCAGGACATCGACCTTCAGAAATCCTTTGCCGATCTCGTTGACTTCCAACGTGACCCGGGTACCCAGCCGCTGCTCGAGCGAGCGGAGGAACGCGACCTGATTCGGGTCTTCAGGGGCGGTCTTTTTGGCCGGCTTGGCTTCCTTGGCGGCCTTTGGTTTTTTGGCCGAGACCTCGCCGGATTCGGTCTCCAGCGTTCGGACGCTCCAACCTTCTTCTTGGGTCTTGCGAGCCAACGCGACTTGTTTGTCTTCATCGACCCCGGCCAACACGCGAGCATGGCCGGCTGAAAGAGTGGCGTTGGAAACCATGTCGCGGACGGTGGGGTGGAGGCGCAACAAGCGCAACGAGTTGGTGATGGCCGGGCGGCTTTTGCCCAAACGGTCGGAGAGTTGCTCGTGGGTGTAACCGCACGAGTTGATCAACTCTTGGTAGGCGAGGGCCTCTTCGATGGCGTTGAGCTGGACGCGCTGGATGTTTTCCAACAGCGCGATCTCGCGCATGTCGCGGTCGGTGACCTGGTCGCGGACCAACGCGGGGATGGTGTCCTTGCCCGCAAGTTGGCTGGCGCGGAACCGTCGTTCGCCGGCGATGATCTGGTAGACCCCGCCTTGCTTGCGAACCAAGATCGGTTGGAACACACCCTTTTCGCGGATGGATGCCGCGAGGTCTTCCAGCTCGTCTTTGTTGAATTCAAGGCGAGGCTGGTACGGATTCGGCTGGATCTGGGAGATGCGCAGCGTCTCGACATGCGAGCCATCGGGGGAGGGGGTCCCAGGAAGATCGTCTTTGTGGGCCAGTGTCTTTTCCTGGAAGATCGCTCCCAGTCCTTTGCCCAATCCGCGCGGCTTGTTCATGCCGAGAGTCCCATCACTTCCTGTGCGAGTTTCATGTAGGCGACCGCACCCGGGGTCGCGATGTCGTAGAGCAAGATGGGCTTCCCGAACGAGGGGGCTTCGGCCAGCTTGATGGTCCGGGGGATCACAGCTTGGAACACCTTCTCGTGGAAGGAGGTCCGCACTTCTTCCACCACCTGCTTGGACAGGACCGTCGAGCTCTGGTGCATGGTGAGCAACGCACCTTCGATCTGGAGGCCGGGGTTGAACGACTGCTGGGTCAGACGGATGGTGTTGAGAAGTTCGGCCAAACCTTGCAGCGCGTAGTACTCGCACTGGATGGGGATGAGGCACGACTTGGCTCCGACCAACACGTTGAGCGTGATGAGCCCAAGCGATGGGGGGCAGTCGATGAGGATGAAGTCGTAGCGATTTTCGATGAACTGGATGAACGACTTGAGACGGATCTCGCGGTGCTCCATGTTCACGAGTTCGATCTCGGCGCCCGCCAAATGGTGGGTGGCGGGGACCAGATCCAGGAACGGAAGCTGGGTCTTCATGATGTAGCCCGCGGCCCGTTCCGGGGACCAAGCTTCCTCTTCCAGCAGCGCTTCGTACAGCGTCGGTTCGTCGCCGATGGTGATGCCCACACCTTGGGTGGCGTTGCCCTGGGGGTCGGCATCGATGAGAAGGGTCCGGCGTTCGGCCATGGAGAGTGCAGCCGAAAGATTGACGGCGGTGGTGGTTTTGCCCACTCCGCCCTTCTGGTTGCAAATCGCGATGATGCGCGTCATGATTCAGCCTGGTTCGTTAAGGTCTTGGCAGTGACCAAGTTACGGAGGCCTTCCTCTCCGGGGAGGCGGTACGGAACATAGGACAGCGGAAAGTAGCCGTCAATTTCCGCAACTTGTTCGTCGTGCTTGTAGGTCACAAAATGACCGCCCGGAACAAGGAACGGTAGAGCGCGTTTTGCGTCTTCGGGAATGCTCCCCACGGCGCGGCAACTCACGACTTGGCACTTGGCCCGGATGTCGGGGAAGGTCTGGATCAGCTCGACTTTGGAGCGAAGGATTCGCACGTTGGTCAGCCCAAGGTCGACGGACATCTTCTGGAGATGCTGCGCTCGGAGACTGCGAGGTTCCACTCCCACGAACTTCCAATGGGGGAGAGCGATGGCCAACGGGAACAACGGAAAGCCTGCACCCGATCCAAAGTCCAACCACTGACCCGGCACATCCAACTGAAGTTCTTCCGAGACGATCAAGGGCGCCAGTGAATCTTGGATGTGCTTGGCGAACAGATCGGGGAGATCCACACTGCTCACCAGGTTCTGGGACTGACTCGCCTTGCGCGTCAAACTGCTCAACTTCTGAAGCGTTGCATGAGCGGCGGCAGGAATGGGAGGCTGCGAATGTTTCACGTGAAACCAATCTGAAGGAAGATCTCGATCCGCACCGCGGACTCGTTGCTTCCCACAAAGATGATCTCACTTCTGGAGATGGGGGAGGGCGACCTCCACTTCCCACTCAACTTCCCTCAAGAAACTTCTCCACCCACCCTTCACCCTCCCATGTTCCACGTGAAACCTCTCCGGTATTTGTCCCTGACGGATTTGCGGGTGGGGAGAGTTTGTCTGTCCGCTGGCATGTGCCCATGCACGCTCCCAGCCAATCTCTCCCCACCCGCTGTCGCCAGGTTCCCAGCCTTCAATTTCGCCGCCTACAGAAGAACGATGGGTCGGCCTCTTCTTGTGCAACCGAATCATGGGTGCTGGAAGAATGGTGGAAAGGTGGGGGAGTGGATGCCTCTCGCCAGGTTCCAGAGATGTCTTTCGCATGTTCCACGTGAAACCTTTCCCGTCGTTTGGTCTTTACCGGTTTTGCGGGAGGGGTGAGCTTGTCTGTCCGCTGGCGTGAACACACGCACGCTACCAGTCAAGCTCACCCCTCCCGCGAGTCTCAGGTTTTCGATCCATGGAAGATCTCCATCCAGTTACGCGAAGGAGGGAAGCCTGACCAAATGATGGGGGAGCCTAATCTTAGGGAAGACGTGCGGTCGTACTCGAAGCGAGGTGGTCACCTCTAGAGAACGTTGGCTGAGCTGTCTCGGTGAAGAGGGGGAAGTGTCTGCCAGAATAGGATGAGGGGAGTGGCGGTAGCCTCCTCAACTCAGTTTGATTTCCGACGACCCAAGGCGCTGATCCCACCCCAAAGAGATCTCCACCTGATGGATGATGAAGCGCATCTCAGATGCCACACCCATCCCCCTAAGAGTTCGGAATCCGATCTCCAAGTAGTAGGGGAGATGACCTCCCAAAACTTGGCTCAGTGGAACACGGTCTTGTCGGATCATGCTCCGAAACGAGTCGATTCTCCAACGATCCAAACATCCTGAAGTAGAAGGGGACGCATACTCTCCACCTCCTTCATCCTTTCGTTTGCCCCCTCCAATGTTCCACGTGAAACCTTCTCCGGTTTTTCCTCGCCAACTTTCCGGGGTGGGAGGAGGATGTCTGTCCGCAGGCATGAGCACATGCACGCTCCCAGCCACCCTCCTCCCACTCCTCGAACTTGGATGCACCAACCTGAACGACCGACCATTCACCTGACTCTACACGCTCCACCTTAAACCCGGGTATCCAGTCCAAGGGATCTCTCAGATAGGTGAGGGAAGTGGGGGTGAGGTGGAGAGGTCGCCTCCTTATGCTGTTCCACGTGAAACCTTTCTCGGGTTTCCCTCTCCAACTTTCCGGGGTAGGAGGAAGATGTCTGTCCGCTGGCATGAACACATGCACGCTCCCAGCCATCCTCCACCCACCCCTCAAGCGGATGCTTCCCTAAGTGAACCTCAAGACTTCATACCTCCCGCAACCCAGACTTCCAGCCGCCAACTTCCCACTCCTCAACCCTTTCATTCATCATTCCCGAAAAGGGCGAGGCACCCAAAGGGTGCCAATGCCCGACAAACCGAAACATGAGTGGGGGATCCCGAAGGGGGTCGCGGTCATGGAGTGCCGCCAACCAGACCATCGGCCGCCCTTCGACTTCGCTCAGGGACCGAGGCCGATGGGTGAGAATCCCGTTGTGGCGGCACGTAAGTAGCGACCCTCTTGGGTCCGGCAATCCAAAGGGCCCGGACTGGCCCTTTGGTGCCGAGGGGGTCCAGAGGGGCAGCGGCATGAGCGGCCCCTGTGAAACGGAAAGCCCAGACGCCAGTCTGAGAAAGACAAAACTGTCGGAGACAAACCTGAAAGGACAAAGCGAAGCGCACCGGGGTCCGGGGCCAAAGCCCCGGAGAAGGGGTAGCCGCAGGCTCCCGCCACGGGAGTGAATACCCAACGGCGGAGCCGAAAGCTAGGGGGAGACGTCCCCCTCCCTATTGTTCCACGTGAAACAATCGCTTGTGAAAGAACCCAAAGTGCCAGCTCGGCGTCGCTTCGATCAGCGGGCGGAAGTCCTGGTCCAAGAGGAGATCCCAGTGGGCGATCACATCCGGGGAATAACGCTGAAGGCGAAGTTGGTAGGAGGAAGGTCCCGGCAACAAGGTCCCGGTCCAAATCTCGGGAGCGATGCCTTCACACCAAAGTCGGGGGAGCGGGGTGACCTGGGTGGAGTGACCCATCCACGTTCCGGGGACCCCTTGGGTGGGTGGTCGTTGGTCGGCCAGAAAGGCGACGAGTCCATTCCGACGGAGAGTCTTGTGCGCGGCGCGGACTCCGGTCTGGTTGTAGAGGACCGGGGTCTTGTGGAATCGACGGACGTGTTCCAGGAGGAGTTGACCGGGACGTTGGTGAGCGGCGCGGGCCACACCGATACAGTCGGGTCGCAGGTGGAAGAGGATTCCGGCGAGCCACTCCCAGTTGCCGTGATGCATGGAAAGGAAGAGAGCCGGTCGTCCGGTCTGGGTCCAAGTGGAGGAGATCTGGGACAGGGGAGTGAGGTCGAGGCGGTTCCATCCACCGGTCAGGAGGAGGACGGCTTCGCGCAAAGCATTGCGAAAAAGTTGGCGGGGGAGGTTGCTCGGAGGATGGGGGAGAACGGATTGGGCGAGGAGAGCGATTTCGGAATTGCGGGGAATGGGCAACCAGCGCCCTAACGGGGAGGTCAACGCGAGGAGGATGCGTTGGGTGAGAGACGGTCGGAAGGGGAGGTCGACGACCAGGGTCTCGAGGGGTGTGAAAGGAGAGGTCGTGGTCATAGGAAAGTGGGAGAGAATCTAGTGCCGGAAAGGGGAGGTCGTTGGGATGTGTAGTTTCGTGGCAATAGGGGGAATGAGGATGGGTTCACGAATAAGGGGGAGCGCTGTGAGAAATTTGTGGCAAGGTTTGGTTTGTGTGGCTTTGGTGGTGGGGTGCTCGAAGTCGCCGGAGACACCATCGGTTTCGAAAGTCGCGGAAGGTGGAACGGTCGATACGACCCAGGCGCTTCAGTCGCCGCTTCTGGGTGGGACGAAGGTGAAGGCGGGGGACTTCCGGGTTTCGATGCGGGAGGGGCGGGTGATCCTGCCGGGTCTTTCACTTGTGCTCCCAGTTGGCTGGTCTTTGGACTCCCAAGCGACCTCGCCACGATTGGCGAACTTGATGGCACCCGGTGGGGTTCAGGTGGCGGTGTTCTGGTTTGGCCCGACGGCCGGCGGAACGATTGATGAAAACTTGAGCCGGTGGGATGGCTTTTTCTCGCCGATATGGTTGAGGGAAATCGAGCGGGACACGTCCAACCCGTCCGCACTGGTTTGGGGTCGGTGGCGGGGCAAGTACCAGAGCACCATGGGGGCACCACCCGCACATGGCAGCGACACCACCGAAATGTTGGCGGGAATCGTGCCGACCTCGCAGGGGTCGGTGTTCTTCAAAGCGGTGGGATCGGTGGCGTCGTTGGAGGCCGTTCGACTCACCTTGCGTGGATTGCTCCAAGCGGCGAAATTGGAAGAGTGAGTCGAGGGGGCACTCGGCCGAAGGATCTTGGGCTAGAGCCAGTTCGGTTTTGGGGAAACCGGTTCGCGGTCTTGGAGATGGCGGACCCAATCTCCGTGTTCGATGGGGGTGCCGCCGCCATGGGGCCAGCGGTAGGTTTGCGCCAAATGGGTGGTTTGGTGCCCGGGGAGTTGGACCTCGCGCACTTCGCGAACAAACAACGAACCTTCGACATCGGCGGGGTCGAAACCCTCCAGGTCGTCGATGCGGTCCAGGGCGGCCACCGGGAGCAAGAACAATTCGCCGATGACTTTCCCCTCGCCTTCGATCAGACCGGGATAGTCGCCCAGGTCCAAAAGTTGGCCATGGGTGGTGGCCCAGCCCAACGGAGTTGCTCCACCCAGCCGCGGTGCGTTGGGTTGGTTGGAGCGAAGGGTGCCGTACACAAATAGGTGGCACGTCGGGACGTCGGGTGGAAGTTCGTGGTCGTGCATGCAAAGGAGTTTAAAAAACAGCGAGGTTGTCTGTAGGGGCGATTCATGAATCGCCCTCTACAGACAACCGATCTTAGAGCACCTGGACTTGTCGCGCGCCGACTTCGGGCTTGAGGGCTAGGCGGATCTCCAACACCCCGTTCTCGAATTTGGCTTGGACGGTATCGACATCGATGGTGTCGGAAAGCTGGAAGGTCCGCTCGAACTTTCCATATCCGATTTCGGAATATCTATATCCCTTAGTCTCGTAGCTGGGGGCTGGCTTCTCTCCGGAAAGGGTCAGGACCTGCTCCTTGACCTCCACCTTGACCGCTTCCTTGGGAATGCCGGGAAGTTCGGTGCGCAACACGAAGCCGCCTTCCACTTGGGCGACATCGACGGCGGGCCGGAATTTGGTTGTGGCGGGAGCGGTGGGGCGCTCGAAGTCGCGGAAGAATTCTTCGAGCAGGTTGCGAGGGGTGGCGATGGTGTACATGGTGTGCTCCATTGGTTGGACGTGGGATGGACGGACGGCAGAGACGGTGGTCTTTGCCTTACGTGGGTTTTAGAGGATTCCTTACCGTTGGAGAGGGCTTGAACCTCTCGTTCGGACACTCCATTCCTTAATCAACGAGCGTGCCAATTCTGTGGAATGGGCTTTGGCGCCGTTGATGGGTCGAATCGGTTTCGCTTTCGATCCGGATTGAAGCAAAGGGTTGTTTCAGGTGTCGCAAGACAGGACGGAAGTTGTCGCCAGGGCGGTGGGTCACTACTTTCCTTAGCCTATGCCACTGCTTCCGGAAGAGAAGGAACTCGTCGCCCGCAGTCTGCAGCTTTACGCGCAGATGATCGGGAGCCAATACGGGCCTGCCGAAATGCAGGCTGCACTCCCCATGATCAAAGGGATCATCAAGAAGCTTGACGAAGTGGGTGTGGGAACCGGCGCGGCCCCTGGTGGTGTCGCACCGGTGGGAATCTCCGAGGAATTGTTCCAGGCCGTTTGCGCGAAGTGCCCCAAAGTGGGTGGCCCCACGGGTTGCCAGGACCCCGTGACCGCTAAATTCCCGGGCAAATGCGATCCGATCCTCACTTTCGAGAGAAACAAGCGCCTGGCGGGATAGTTTTCTTCCAAGCCGCTTGTCACCGCATGGAGAATGGCGGTACAATCGAAGTAGGCCATATAAACAAATGCGGATACAACTTCTCACTCCTGAACATCCTGCGCAGAATGCGGGGGGCATCGGCTCCCCCGTCGGGCGCGACGTCGAGGCGCTCGCAAGGGCGTACATGGCGCAAGGGCACGAAGTCCGTATTTCGGTTCCGCTTTTCAGCGCACCCGACCTTGAACGCTGGAAGGTTGTTGCCAATGTGCGGGCCTCGTTCCTCAAGCTGGAGGAAGCCAGGATTTTGGGCGGCAATGCCCAATGGCCCTATGTGCGCTTGGTGCACCATCCTGTTTTGGAGCGCAGTCATCCGTATCTGGACGAAGGCGGATTCGACCATGGCGACAACGCTTTGCGGTTCGCTCTTTTTTGCGCGGCGGCACTCATCGATTGCGCCGCCGAAGATTGGACTCCGGATCTGATCCACGCCCACGAGTGGCAAAGCGGATTGGCCATTCTTTACGCGAAGAATCATTTGCGCCCCATGCTGGGCGATGTCAAATTGCTGTTCAGTTTCCAGGACGCCGCCTTCCAAGGATTGTGCGACGCCTCGTGGGTCGACGACATTGGTATTGGTCGCGAATGGCTGAATTCAGACGGACTGGAATTTTGGGGTCGCTTGAACCTGTTGAAGTCGGGGCTTGTCTGCTCGCACCAAGTGACCTTGCCCAGCCAACAATATCTCCACGATTTGCTGGTCGATTCGCATGGGTATGGACTGGAAGGCATGTTCCGCTCGTTGGGCGGTAAAGTTCATCCCGTGAACCCGGGCGTGGACGATGCGGTCTGGAAGATCCCGACGGAGATCGCTTCCAATCCCGAAGCCTTGCATGAATGGAAGATTCAAGCGCGCAAGGAGCTGGTGGGTGGAACCGAGCCGTTGCTTGTGTTCGCCTCCTCGTTCAAGGCCGGCAAGGGAATCGACCATGTGCTCACCCTCATGCCCGATCTGTTGAAGATGGACGTGCGCGTGGCGGTGGTCGGTGGACACGGCACCGACGAACATCGGCATCTGGAATCGGTCGCGGCCAATCACCCCGAACGCATCCACTTGTTCAAGAAGGACGATGCGACCCTTCTGAAAGTTTTGAAAGCCGCCGACCTTTTGCTGTTGCCGGTGGCGCATCAGCCGGGCGGTGTGCTCTATGCACGCGCCATGTCGATGGGAACGCCGACGCTTGCGCATCGCGTGGGAGCGGCTGCCGACCAGATCGTTTCCTATCCGAAGTCGGGTGCCGATGGGTTCCTGTTCGACGATTTGGCACCCGACACCTTGCTCAAGCACCTGCGCAAAGCGTTGCAGTTGCGTGCCAACATTCCCGAATGGACCGCCCTTTGTTCGCGCGCGGCTATCCGGGATTTTTCGTGGACGAAAGTGGCGGGGACCTACTTGGGACTGCTGGAAGGCGGCGCGTAGGAAGGGATCCGCACCGAGGCGCCTCCGCCAACGCCTGCCAGGATCGCCCGGTCGTTTTGCACGTGCACGTCGTAGATGTCGCCGGTCAGGCCTAAGCCTGCTTTCCATTCGCGGGTTTCGCCGCTTTGCAGGTTCCTGATGAACCAGGAGCCTCCCAGCGCCAAATGCAAACGGCCTTCGCGATCGAATTCCAAAGCGCGCAGCGGAGTCCGCTCGGGAAGCCAACGGTCGGGTTTGCCGCCGTGCCCGGGAAGGGTGTCGACGCACGCTTCGCGGCCGTCCCACCATGCCACGCGGAACGGTTCCTGCGATTCGACAACGGCGTGCACGATGTTGCGCGTTTGGGCTCGCTTGAGCCAGGCGGGTCGCATCCAGGTGGTGCCCACCCGCAGCCAAAATCCGTCGTTGGTGGCGGCGAGCAGCCCGGTGGGGGTCGAAAGCAGGGCGTTGATCGGGCCCGGTGTTTCCCAGGGCGGGACATCGACAGAAAACGTCTTGGAGCGCACCCGGAAGGAAAGCGAATTCTGGGTGCCCACCCAAAGAGTGTCTTGCGATTCGAAGATGGACAAAACCCGTCCACCAAACGGCGCCTTGCGCCCCAGCAGACGGTCTTCGAAGCCGTCGATGGAAAGGCGAACCAGTCCGTCGGCGACGGAGACCCACACGCCGCGAGAACTGGATGTTCCGACCAACCGGGACGACCGCAAATCGGCGTTGCGCGAATCGGTTGTCAGGAAGGTGGCCCGGGGGTTGCCGTCGCGCAGGGCGGTGAAGGAACCTTCGCAACCCTGCAACCAGATCACGCCCGAAGAATCGGGTGCGATCCGGGTGGCACAGGCTTCGGCCAAGCCGGTCGTCCGTGGCTCGATGCGGCCAGTGATGGATCGACCCGTCCACACGCCCTGGTCGGTGGCCAGCCACAATTCGCGATCGTCCAACGACATGGCGTGCTGGATGCGGATGCGCGCGCCGCGGGGATCGACAAGATCCGACTCCATGCGGATCCAGCCCGCGGGTGCCGGGTTCAGGTTGGCGATGGAGGCGATGTCGAGCGGTTTGCCCAGCCGCGACACGCAGCCCGCCGCCGGAGGAGTTTCTTCGCGCGCCGACTCGAGACCCGCCGACCAGCGAAACCAACGCTCGGTGCTGGAACGGACCCACAAGCTCTGGGAAGGTTCGTCGAAGCAGATGGAGGCGATTCCTTCGCCGGGCAGACCCTGGTTGGTGCCGAACCA
The DNA here is from genome assembly GCA_039798065.1 of Fibrobacterota bacterium. Taxonomy (GTDB): domain Bacteria; phylum Fibrobacterota; class Fibrobacteria; order UBA5070; family UBA5070; genus UBA5070. The sequence continues at coordinate 20,483 of JBDKGS010000002.1, forward strand.
CTTGGGAGTGTCGTCGCCCATGCGCCGGAACTGCAAAAGAGCGCTCGGATAGGCCACCCAGACTTCGAACGCCGATCCAGCCAAGCCGACGGGACGGCCCGTTTCGCCGAACGGGTGGGGATCGAATTGCGACGGAATTTGTCCGTGCGAGGCGAGCGCCAGACCCAGTCCCAACGCTATGACGGATTTTGTCGCAAAGCGGGACCGGGTGTCGCGTGGAATGGGATTGGTCATCGGAAGGAAGAATATCTCAAAAACGCTGGTCCGCAGTCGTCACTTCTTGGCGGAATCCTCGAGGGGCTTCTTTTCTTCCGGCTTTTTGGCTCCGCCCACGACCTTGCCCACCAGCCAATGCTTGCGGCTGGCGTCGAGCATGGACTGGCCGTCGTCGATGAGCTTGCCGCCATTTCCTGTCAGCACCTTGACCTGGCTTGCGATGGAGTCGCCGCGGCGCAGCAGGTTCACGCCCAGCACCCCGATGGTGTCGGCGCTGCGGGCGGTGCGGTTCAAGCGCGTGGCCAGCGAGTCGGATTGCTCCAACAGGCGAGGAACGCTTTTTTCCATCACCACGGCCAAGTGGTCCAGACGCGAGATGGTCCGTTCGCTCTGGTTGGCGGCATGGTCGATGGACTGGACCGTGCGAAGGGTCTTGCGGTAGAGGTCGTCCTTCACGAGCACGGCGCCGATGGTGGTGTGGGTGTCGGTGACCATGTGCAGCAACGAATCGACGCGCGTGAGCGTGTTGCGAAATTGCGCGGTGAGGTTTGCAAGCGATCCCAGCGCGGTTTCGATGTCCTGCGGCGATCCCAGGCGAAGCGTGTCGCCCGCGGCCAGGATGGTGTCGCGCAGATCGCACTTCTCGATGTTGAGGACGCGATCGGAAACCATGTTGCGGTCGCGCTTGAAGTAGGCCACCGAATGGCGCCGGATCAGGCTTTGGTACTTGAGCTGCAAATCGAGCGCGAGCACCACGCGGGCGTCGGGGGTGAGTCGCACGCCTTGCACGGTGCCAACTTGCACGCCATTGAGAAGCACCTTGGCGCCGCGCGACATGCCGGTGCCATCTTCGTACAGCGCGTAGACCGTGTACTTGCGTTCCAGGAATTCGTTGTGGATGAGATAGGCGAACAGGGCGGTCGCGAACACGAGGGCGCTGGCCACCAGGATGGCGCCGGTGAGGAAATTGCGCACTTCCTTGAGCGCCAAAAGATCTTTCCAGGTCGCGCCTTTCATCCTGGAGACCTCGATGCGGAAGGATGCGGGATCATAACGGAAAACTGCTTTCGTGGTCGAAGGCGCTGTCCTTGTTGTTGCCTTCGCGGACCAGTTCGCGTTCGCGCAGGTCGGACGACAGCAGCAGTTCTTCCATGGTCCGGGCCCGGCGCAGGTTGCCGTCCACCAAGAGCGCGATGCGACCGCCCAGCAATTTGGCGGAACCCAGATCGTGGGTGATCATGACGATGGCCACGTTGGACAGCGCACGCAGGTTGCCGATCAGCGAGAGCATGATGTCGGTGTTCTTGGCATCCAGTCCCGCCGTGGGTTCGTCCAGGAACAGGATCTCGGGTTCCATGGCCATGGCCCGTGCGACGGCGGCGCGTTTTTGCATTCCAATGGACAGGTGCGCGGGGCGTTTGTCCTCGTGGCCGGTCAAGAGCAGCAGCTCGATCCATCGCTTCACGATGCGCGAAATTTCCGCTTCGGGAAGATCGGTGTGGTAGCGCAGCGGCATGGCGATGTTGTCTTCCACGGTCATGTTGGAGATGAGCGCGTTGTTCTGGAAGACAAAACCTGTCCGCTTGCGCAGATCCCGCAGCCGCGACTTGGGGATGTCCCAGATGTCTTCCCCGAAGAGGAAGACCTGGCCCGCCGCCGAACCGAGGGCGTCGTGGGAGGGACGTTCGAGCCCGATCAGAAGCCGCAGGATGGTGCTCTTGCCTTTGCCGGATTCGCCGGACAAAATCCGTACATCGCCGCGACGCACCTCGAAGTCCACACCGTCCAGGATGTACTCGTCGGGGTGGTACCCGAACCTGAGCCCGCAGGTTTCCGAAAGGACTTCGCTCATGCGGCGGTCCTCGGGTGGCTCGAGCCTGGATGATGGGGAATTCGGGTCATGGGATGTAGTTGGCGACTTGTGGAAGCACGAAGGTGGCGGCGAAGAGTCCGTCCAAGACTACCACAACCACGATGGCATCGACCACAGCGGAACGCGTTCCTTGAGGGACCTCGTGCGAACTGATTCCCAACGACAATCCATTGAGGCAAGCGAGCAAGGCGATGGCCATTCCAAACGACATGGGCTTGAGGATCATGACCAGCATGTCCAGAAAGCGCAACGCCATGCCGGTCCGCTCCAAAAAGGTGTTCAAACCCATGTCCAGACCAAGGCTTCCCGGGAACACCCAGGCTAAAAGCTGAGCCACCATGAATCCGCCAAAGATGGCGCTGGCGGTGAACAAAAGCGACAAGCAAACCATCCCTACGGTGCTTCCCAGCACGGCGGGCAAAACCAAGAACCGGACTGGATCGATGCCCATGCTTTCCAACGCGTCGATCTCGCCGTGGACCTTCATGTTCCCAATGAACGTGGCCAAAGCCGATCCGGTACGGCCCGCCACGATGAAGGCGGTGAACAACGGCGCCAACTCGCGCAAGATGACCAGCACCATCACGTCGCCCAGAAAGAACGAATTGCCGATGCGCGGAAGCACGGTGGCGAATTCGATGAGCGTGACCCCACCCACCAAGGTGGCGAGGATCATCACGATGGGTGCGGCTTCCACGGCAGTGAAATACACCTGCTGCACGAAGATTTCGCCGATCTGGCGCACGGTCGCGCGTTTGCCGCGAAAGGGCGAGAGCAGGACTTCGGCCAGAAGCTGGACCACCCGACCTGGTCGCGACTGCGCCCAAACGCGTCCAAGAAACATCAACGCCCTGGAGGGAAGTTCCTTGCTTTCCTCCAGGAACGACATTTACACGACCGCCGGTTCGAAGATGGACAGAATCCGGTCGCGCAGCGTGTCCAGGCCCTTGCCGGTGCGCGCCGAGATCAGAAGCGGCGAGGTTTCCAGGCCAAAACGGTCCTTCACTATGGTGGGGTAGCGGTTGCGCTTGGACTGGTCCATGCGGTCGGCCTTGTTCATGACCACCACGGTGGGAACGCCCGCGTCCAAAATCCGTCCTAGACAAATCGTGTCGACTTCGCTTTCGGGAACATCGGCGTCCAGGATGTAGACCACCAGAACGGGTTGGTTGTCCTGGCTCAGGTATTCGCCCACCAGCTTGGCGAACACGCCGCTGGATTGATGGCCGCCGCGCGCGAAGCCAAAACCCGGCAAGTCGACGAACCAGCCTTTTTCAGGCACTTCGAAGAAGTTGATTTCGCGGGTGCGGCCGGGGGTGCCGCTGGTGCGCACCAGACCCGACCGACCCAGCAGCGCGTTTTGCAGACTGGACTTGCCCACGTTGGAACGGCCCGCGAAGGCGATCTGCGGCAGACCGTCGGTCACGAACTGGTTTTGGCCCACCGCTCCGATGCGGAAAACCGCTTTCTGTCCGAGCTTGTAGAAGGGGTGGTTGTCGTTGGCTTTCATGTCTGGAAGGATCGTTTCTTATGTGTCAGGTGATCAATGCCGGTTGAGACAGTAACTGTCCCCCTCCCTGCCAGGGAGGGCCGGGGTGGGGGTGCTCAAGAATTCACGCTGGGGTTCGCCCTTCGAAGGCGCGAAGAACCGTGAGGCTGTCGCTGTATTCCAGTTCGCCGCCCACCGGAAGACCGCGGGCCAGACGTGTGAGCGAAACGCCATCTGGCACCAGGCGTTGCAGGTAAAGAGCGGTGGCGTCGCCTTCGGTGGAGGCAGGCGTGGCCAGCACGACTTCGCGGATTTCGCCGGAGCCCATGCGTGTGCGCAAAGGGCCCAGGTTCAAGCGGTCGGGACCGATTCCGTCCAAAGGAGAAAGCAGCGCACCCAGAACGTGGTAGACGCCTCGGTAGCGGCCCGTGGTCTCGAAGGCGGAAATGTCGGAAGGTTTTTCCACGACCAACACGATACCATGGTCGCGACGAGCATCGCCGCAAATGGGGCACAAGTCGCCTTCGGCGTAGTTGCCGCAGCGATGACAAGGACCGATTTTGTCGCGCGCGTCGTGGATGGCCAGCGCCAAGGCGCGGGCCTGGTCCTCGGGGCAGCGCAACAAGTGGTGGGCCAGCCTGGATGCGGATCGACGCCCGACCCCTGGGAGCCGCGACAGTTCGCGAACCAGGGATTCGACCGCCGGAGACCAATCCAAACGCGCGCTCCTTTATTCCTCTTCGCCGACGGCGAGGACGATCGAATGGAAACGGACTTCGAACCATTCCTCGAAGACATCGGCGTTGATCTTGGGCCAACGCGCTTTGTCCTCGATCCAGTGGCTGATCTCCTTTTCGGCGATCGCCTTCTTGTGGGGCTTGAGGAACTCCTCGAGCTCTTCGTCATTTTCCGGCACCGGCACCAGGACCACGGTCTGGTTGTCGGGTTCATCGAAGGCATGCTTCAACTCGTTTTTCAACGAAGGGTCGGCGGTTTCCAAAACCAGGCGGAAAGCCTCGGTGGGAACAAGGACCACGGCGGAGAGGTCTTCGAGATCATCCAGTGTTGTGCTCATGCCGCCAAAGGTACCACTTTGGGCATGTCAAGAAATACCTCCTCCCATCTCGTCGGATCTTTTTCCGCCGATTCGGATGATTTATTCCTGGACCGGCCCTTTCCGCCGGACAAACCACAATGCAACTGCGAAGTAGGCGGTGGACTCGATGCAAATGGCGATCGGGGCGCCGATGGGGCCGAATTGGGGGACCAGGACCCGCACCAAGGCGATTTGGGCGATGGCACCGGCAAACTCGAGACCGGCGAACACCCGCGCCGATCGTCGCGCGATGAGGATCAGGCCCAACGGCATGGTGCAGCTTTGGACAAATTCCGCAAAACACTGCAAACGAAGCACCGGTAGGGCTCCCGGAAAACGACCCACGTAGGCCACATCCAAGATCCAAGGTGCCGCCACGGCGATGGACCCCGCTAGGGCCAAACCGCCCAAAGGTCCGAACGAAAGCTTGCCGAATTTTGGCCGAGCGTGTTCGGGGCCCGACAACTTGGGAAGGGCCCAGGTGGTGAAGGCCATGCTCCAGGTGGCGAACAAGAGATCGGTGATGCGCACCGCCGCTTGCCAATTTCCGGCAACTTCCACGCCTTGGGCAAGAATTGTCTCGCGGAACAAGATGAGCTTGTACGGGGAAAGCACCGCGACCACCGAACCCATGGCCGCCAGCGGCGCCCAGAGCCTTGCCTGTTCCTTCCATTGCGCACGTCGGGGAACCTGGAGCGGAAACGGCGGCATGAGCCAAAGCGCCAACGGCAAAGCGACGAGTCCGAACAAAAGGACACCGGGAACCAGCCCTTGGAGTCCGCCGTGGATCCAGAAATACAACCACAGAGCCTGCAACGGCCCCGAAAGCGCGATGAAAAGATTGAGTCGGCGCAACCGCCCCGTGCCGCTTGCGATGGCCTGGAGGTTGCCCATCATCGCCATGGCCATCAGGCCGGGAACCAGCATCCAGGCGGCGGCGTGCATCTGCGGCGGCAGATAGATGGCGCCCGAGGTGGAAAGTTGCAACACCACCAAGCCCGAGAGCAACGCCAGAATTTGTCCTGAAAGCAATGCCCACGACGAGCGTTCCGAAACCTGTTCGGGTCGCGCCGATCCCAGGGCCTGCTGGATGCCGGGTTGCAACGCCTGCGAGGCCAGGGCCAACCCGAGGGTGAGCAGGTTCTGGAGCTGGCCCATCACCACGATGCCTTGCGATCCCAGTTGCGAAGCGACTTCGCGGCCCACCAGAAAAAGCAGGGCAAGGCGGAAGCTGGTGGCGGCCAGGTTTCCCAGCACTCCGGAAGGAAGGCGTGGAAGCCTTGGTGGGCGGACGGTGTTCACGCCGCGGGATCCGGCAGATCGTAAGACGCGTCGTCGTAGACCGCGCCGTGTCCGCCGAAACCTTCCTTCCAGGCCAGAAGCCCTTCGTTCAGGATTTGTCCGCCCTGTTCGCACGAAGTTCCGAACGAAAGCCATTTGGCGTTTGACGGATTTTGTTCGATCAGCGAAAGCGCCAGAAGGTCCAGCGCCCCGGCGTCGCGACCGCGGTCGCTGGCGGCCGAATACTGCACGTGGAAGGTGGTGTCGAATAGGAAACCCACTATTCCAGCCAGGACCTCGTCGCCGTCGGTCGCGCACCAAAGACGGATCTTGTCGGGGAACCTTCCGGCCAAAAGACGGATTTCGTCAAGCGTATGGACGGGCTTCACGCCGTGGCGGCTGGCCAGCCGGTGTTCCAGCACAGGCCAGAATTTCTCCCAGAGGTCGCCTTCGCAAACGACGATTCCCGTCTGTCGGGCCTTGGCCGCGCCGCGTTTTCGCAGCGACGACACTTTCTGACTGCCTTGCAGGTCCACCAGCGTGTTCAGCCAGAGCGCTTCCCGCTTGGCGCCCAGCCGATCCAGGATCCATAGATCTTCCTGGGCGGGGGATGTCTGCAACCACCAAGGGAGCGGCTTGTAGCGAACTCGAGAGATGTTCCGCTGCCGCAAGGCGTTGTGGAGCGCGTCGAACATGGACTGCAGATCGGGAGTGCGCGTTTCGGAAAGCGCCACGATGCCGCCGTGGGTGAGTCCGCGATGGGTGGCCCAGCCATCGGGTCCATCGAGGTGTCCGGCCACCAATCCCACCGGTTTGCCGTCGTGGAGGAACACGTACGACAAATCCTGGAACCGGTCGGAATGGTATTCCATGAATTCGCGACGGAACAGGAACAATCCGTTGCGGGAACGGTCCAACACGCTGTCCCAATGCCCCTTCAACGAAGGCTGGTAGGCGAGGGCCTCCATCATCCGTTCGCGAGGGTGCGAAACTGCGCGATGTCGCGGATGTAGTCGTCTTCTTCGTAGTAGGCCGAGGCCAACACCAGGCAGACCGCGCCGCTGGAGAAGTTCTCCAGTTCGCGCCAGATCATGTTGGGCAGGTACAGGCCGTGGTAGCTGCGGTTGAGCGAAATCTTCTTGCGATCGGTGCCGTCGTCCACCACCACATCGAAACTTCCCGACAAGGCGATGATCACTTGCTGGAGGTCCTTGTGGGCGTGACCACCACGCACGGCGCCACCCGGAACGTCGTAGAGGTAGTAGACGCGCTGGATGTCGAACGGAATCTGTCGCTGTCCTTCGATGAAGGAAAGATTCCCTCGCGGCTCGTGCACGATGGGGAAGTCGATGAGGCGTACCCGTGGGTCCATGTGCGGAAGATAGATTGGGGAGTCCGGGGAATGTTCCACGGCGCGAATCGGCGGATGTTTTCAGTGGCGGCAATCGACCCCGAACCGAAACGGCGAACCGCGGCGATCCCGTCGCTGGACGGGTGGCGCGCGGTGGCGGTGCTGCTGGTGGTTTTGGGGCACGCGAAGCTGATCCAAGGGGATCTGGCGTTCTTTGGCGTGACGGTGTTCTTTTTCTTGAGCGGCTATCTCATCACCACCTTGATGATGCGCGAAGTTGCCGAGACAGGAACCGTGCATTTGGGCCGCTTTTGGCTGCGCCGGTTTTTGCGCCTGACCCCGCCATTGGTGGTGACCGTGTTGCTCGCCTATGCGGGTGCCGCGATGGGCTGGATCGCCGGAGGAACGGGCGCGTGGGGTTTCGCCTCCTTGCTCGGGTACTTCCACAACTACTACGTGCTGGCGGTGCAGTCTGGCGACAGCGTGCCGTTGGGCCTTGGCGTCTACTGGTCGCTGGCGGTGGAGCAACACTTCTACCTGGTCTTGCCACTTCTGTTCCTCCTGTTCCACGATCGGGAGCGGCCCGCGAAGATGGCGAGGATCGTGGCGGGACTTTGCGCTGTTGTCCTGCTTTGGCGAGGGTGGCTCACCTTTGGCTCCAATGTGGATTTCGCACGCGTCTATTTCGCCACCGACACCCGCATCGATTCCATCTTGTTCGGGTGCCTCCTGGCGTTGTGGAAAAACCCGATGGTCCCGACCTTTGCGCAAGGATTCGCGCTCGTGAAAGATCGGTGGATTCTGGCGTCGGGTGCTGTCCTGATCCTGTCGTTTCTTGTCCGTTGGATCCCGTTTCGCCAGTCTTTCCAATTCACGTTGCAAGGCCTGGCCCTCATGCCGCTTTTCCTGCTTTCCATGCGACATCCGACTTCGCGCTGGTTCGCGTGGCTGAACCACCGCTGGATGAAACGGATCGGCGATCTTTCGTACACCATCTACCTGGTCCACTGCGTGGTCCTGTTCAATCTCGAATCCCGTCTGCCGGGGCGGATCGCGTTGTTGGCCGTTTCCGCCATGACAATTTTCGTCTATGCCTGGTGCATGGAGCGTTTCGTGGAATCGCCGCTGCGCTCCCTGCGCCGGCGGTTGGGCTGAGACCGGCGGCGATGGCTACCTTCCTTTTCTCGATGCGCGAATCCTTCCCGGAAACCCAACCATGGACATGAAACGTCTCGTCAAGAAGGTCCTGGCCCGATGGGGCCTGGAGATCCGCACGACACGCATGGCGCGGTTGCAAGCGGTGTTCGAGGCCGCCTTGGCGGAATGGGCCCGTCGCGACTTTCGACAGGAATTGACGGGTCCGTTTTCCGTCACCGGGATCGTCTTTTCGCGCGACCGCGCGATGCAGCTGCACGCGCTGTTGGAAAGCTGGTTCGCCAACGCCCGGGGGGCGGCCCGCATGGTGGTGCTGTGGACGGTTTCCGACCATGAGCACGAAGCGTCCTACCGGGAGCTGGCCGCGCATTGGGGAGACAAGGTGGAGTGGGTGCGCGAGACGGATTTTCGCGCCGACCTGTCGAGGTTGGTGGAGAGCGATGCGTCCTCCCACCTGTTCTTCCTCACCGACGACGGAATCGTGCTGCGCCCGTTCGACCTGTCCGATGCGCTCCTTCCCGATCCGGGACGTCGGGTGTTCTCGCTTTGCCATGCGCCGGATCTCGACTGGTGCTTCATCCTCGGCAAAAGCCAGCGGGTTCCGCCTTTGCGGAGGTTTGGACAAAATCTGTTGGCGTGGAACTGGACCGAAGGCGAAACCGGCACCGATTGGAACTTCCCGCTTTCGGTGGACGGCAAGTTCTTCTCCAGACAGGAAATGTCTTTGCTGGTGCGCGACCTTCCGTTTCGCAATCCAAACACCTTCGAGCAGGCGCTCCAGGTGTTCCAGCCGCTGTTCGCGGGGCGCGAAGGCGTGTGCTTTTCGCAAGCGGCGTTGGTGAACGTACCGTGCAACGCGGTGCAGACGCAATTCGACAATCCCGTGACGGGGGCGCATTCCACCACCGAATTGAATGCGCGTTGGCGTGAGGGGAAACGGATCGCCTGGGAGGATTTCCAGAATTTGTCGCCGCGGGAGGCGGAAGTCCGGAATTTCAGGTTCGTTGAACGGGAATAGGGGCTCTGGGGGAGAAAGCCGTCACATTCCATTCGGGATTTTGGGGTGGACTGGCCAAATCGGATGCACAGGTATTTAAATTGGCGGCTTCGAACACGGTCCTGGCCCGTATTGGGTTTTTACCAGACGATATCCCTGTAGGCTTCTTCCACGAGATCCCGAATGCATTCCAAACTGTTCCCCTGTGCGCCCAAGCGCCGTTTTCCGCGCATACTGGCCTCTTTTGTGGGTGGCGTGCTTGCGCTTTCCTCCTGCCAGGACCAGCCCGTGGCCCCCGTTGGGCCCACGACCTACACGGCTAAACTTCCGGAAATCGCGAGCCTCCATCTTCGTCCGCAGTCCGCGACCTGGAAAAACAAGGCGGACACCGGTACCGGGAAGTTGTCGGCTCCAGCCTCCAGCCAGACCGTGGAATTCGTTCGCGACAATCCCCCCAAGGACACCACCGAAATCGTCGCCTACCGCGCCGGGGTCAAGGTGCTTTCGGCGCTGTACAAGTACGTGGATGCTGCCGAGCTCGCGGACTTGAAGAGCTACACCACCTATCCCGTGAACACGGAAATCCTGCGTCGCATCTATCCTGCGTCCGACAAACAGACGTTCAACGCGACTCTGGCCAAGGCTTTGGTGGACGGCGACAAGCTGGTGGACACCCTGGAGTTTTCGAGCATACTGGCAGGCGGCGTGGACTCCGCTTCCGTGTATCGCGAGGCGATGCTCTACATGGTTTCGCTCAAGAAGCCTCTGGACCAGATCGTGGCCAATTGGTCGCTGGGTCTCGACACTTCCAAGGTCAAGGTCAGAATCCGTCAGTTGGCCAGCGAAGGCCTGGTCACCGATACATCGACCTTGTTCACCAAGTACGTGTCGGTCAAGTCTCCGCTGTTGGTGCCCACCATGCAGATCGGCGGGACGGTTTCCGTACAGGGCGCGTTCCAATCCGACTCCGGCCTGTCCAGCTTGGGCTGGAAGGTCTTGCAGGGATCTGTCGAAGCCACGGGATTCAAACTGACATTTTCCGCTGCGGTGACAGGGGCCGAAAAGACCTGGGACCTGGCCAAGAACGCCGACGCAAGCCTTGCTGCCGGTAGCGCGGTCCCTGCCGGCACCTACACCTTGGTGGTCTGGATGACCGACTCCAAAAAACATTCCGATACCGCTCGATTCACCTTCACCATCAGCGCTCTCGTCGTTGCCGACGCGGTCCCTCCGGTCGTGACCTGGGTTTCGCCCGCCAACATGACCACCCAGGAACATGTCGATTCGCTTGTTTCCATGAAGGTGCAGGCCTCCGACGCATCGGGGATCGAATCGGTCACCATCGATGGAGCCGCAGCCACCGAAGTGGACGGCATCTGGACAAGAAGCGTCATCGTTCCGGTGAACGACACCGGTTACGTGGTGGTGGCCAGCGCCAAGGACAAGTTCGGCAACGTCGCTGTCGCCTCGATCCGCGTCTCCCGAAAAGCCAAGCCGCAGCTCGACGACCCTCGGATTTCCTTGGTCTCGCCCAAGAGCGGCACAGAGATCCCCTTCGAGACGTCTTCCGTGACGGCGACTTGGAGCGTGGTCGATCCCGTCGCGAAGATCGATTCGGTCATCATCGACGGCGTTCGCGTGACTTCCAAGGACAGCGTCTATGCCAAGGATGTCACCTTGGATCCGACAGGTGTCGCCAAGTCCATCGAAATCAAGGTCTGGACCCGCGGAAAGCCCTTCACTTCCAGCGTAACCGCGACAAGACTTGTCGACAAGGTAGGCCCTGCGATCGTATGGGTCGATCCGACCAGCGACCCCATTTTGGACAACAAGGATTCTTCCTACACGGTGAAGGTGAAGGCCTCCGACCTGTCGGGCGTGGACACCGTCCTGATCGACGGCAAGCCGGCCGAACTCGTTGACGGAATCTGGTCGCGCAAGATCGAAGTCGCCGTCCTCGAAAAGGGCGATTCGGTGCTGGTTCGCGCGGTCGACCGCAAGGGCAACGAATCGTCCAAAGCCATGATGTTCTACCGCAAGCCCCCCGTGGTCGCGGGTGCGCCTGTGCTCACCTTGCTAAGCCCCGCTTCCAAGACGGGAAATGTCATCCCCGTGGATTCGGCCTACGTGGTCGCTCGCTGGAAGGTGATCGACACGGCGGCGGGAATCGACGATTCGATGGTGACCATCTCCGGGGTCCGAGCCACAAAGGAAGCCGACAATTTCTACGGCGCCAAGATCGCCCTCTCGCCCAACGGCAAGGACGTGGTGGTCCAGATCCGGGCGACGAACCGACAGAACTTGACTGCCACCGACGAATTCCGCATCCAGCGCGCCAAGGACACCGTTGCTCCCAAGCTGGTGTCGATCGATGGCTCGCGCACGGTGGGATTCGATTCGACCTCGGCCAAGGTTTCGTGGAAGGTCACCGACAACGTGGGCGTCAAGTCGGTGGTCATCGGCGGCAAGCCGGCGACGGCAATCGGGGACGTGTACGCGGCGACCGTGAATCTCGCGGGCGGCGACAACCGTTTGGTGATCGTGGCGGTGGACAGCGTCGACAACACGGTTTCGGACACGGTGATCGTGACCCGTCTGGTGGACGCCAACAAACCCGTCATCCTGTTCGTGAAGGGCGAGCAAACGATCGCCTTCGACGAGACCAGCGCGACGATTTCCGTCAAGGTGGCCGACAACCGCGGTTTGAAAACAGTGACCATCGACGGACAGATCGTGGCAGGAACCGACGGACTGTATTCGCTGGTGGTGACTGTGCCGGTCCAGGGTCGGACTGTCACGGTGAAAGCCGAAGATCTTTCGGGCAACATCGCCACCGATTCGGCCAAGATCCTGCGGGGCGGCGACAACATCGCGCCGAGCATCGTGCGCGTGTCGGGCGGGGGTGGCGTCGTATTCGACATCACTTCGGCCGAACTTGTCTGGAAAGTCACCGACAACGCCCAGGTGGCGAGCGTTCTTCTGGATGGGGTCGCGGTCACCGGCGACGCGGGTGTCTACACCAAAACCGTTTCCCTGAAACCCGATCGCAACGTCTTCAACATCGTTGCCAAGGACTCGGCAGGAAATGTCGCGAAGGATTCCTTCGTGGTGAACCGAGGTGGAGACCTGGTCAAACCCTCGTTGGTTCTGGTTTCGCCCAGCAAGGACACGACGGTTTCGGAAACCCAGACAAGCATTGACATCACGGTCAAGGCCACCGACAACAACAAGGTGACCTCGCTCACCATCGGTGGCGTGGCGGTGACAGGAACTGCCGACACCTACAAGCGGAGCGTTTCTTTGGCGGTTGGCCTGAACACCATCGTGGTGGTCGCCTCCGATTCCAGCGGGAACGATTCCACCAGGACGATCAAGGTGACAAAATCCGCCGACGCGACGAGCCCGGTCCTTTCCCTGAAGAGCCCGAGCAAGGATACGACCGTGGTCGACGCGACATCGTCGATCGTGGTGAGCGCGACGGCGACCGACAACGTGGGCGTGCAATCCGTGACGATCGGAGGAACGGCGGCGACGCTGACCGGCGGTGTCTGGAGCGCCACCGTGAATCTCGCCTATGGCGCCAATACGTTCAGCGTGGTAGCCAAGGATGCGGCTGGAAATTCAACTGCGGCGTCCTTGAAGGTGACTCGCCTCGACCAGACCGCTCCGGTGGTGGTCCTCGCGAACCCGACCAAGGACACCACAGTTTCCGACGCCGCGACAACCCTCGTGGTGGGTGCCGTGGTGACAGATAATGTCGGCGTGAAATCGGTGACCATCGGCGGCAAGGCGGCGACGCTTTCGGTCGGCATCTGGAGCGCGACGGTGAATCTCGCCTACGGCGTCAACACCATCTCCGTGGTGGCGACGGATTCCGTCAACCCGACCACCACCGCTTCGGTGAAGATCACGCGCCGCGACCAGACGGCCCCCACCATTGTTGCCGATGCCAACACCAAATCGCAATCGGTGGCCTACGCGACCACCGGCATTGTGCTTGGCTGGACAGTTTCCGACAACGTGGGCGTCACGAGCGTGACCCTCAACGGTGCAGCCAAGACCGTCGCCGAAATCAAGGCGTCGACCGTGACGTTGGTTCCAGGCGGCAATCCGTTCGTGGTCGTGGTGACCGATGCCGGAGGCAACTCGACAAAGGACTCCATCAACATCAGCCGGACGGCCGACGCCTCGGCGCCTACCATTGCGGGAGATGCTTCGACAAAGACACAAACCGTCCCGTTTTCGACCAGCAGCATCGCGTTGAAGTGGACGGTTTCCGACGACGTCGGAGTGGCCTCCATCACCTTGAACGGCGTTGCGCAAACCGTGGCCGGCACTGTCTCGTCCACGAAGAACTTGGTGGTGGGACCGAACATCTTCGTTCTTGTGGCCACCGATGTATCCGGAAAATCCACGAAGGATTCCATCGTCATCACCCGCTCGCGCGATGCGGTCAAACCTATCGTGATGAAGAGCGCTGGCACCAGCAATCGCACGGTGATCTACGACACCGCCTCCACCACCGTTTCGTGGACGGTTTCCGACAACGACGTTCTGAAGAGCGTGGTGATCGGTGGTACCACTACCCCGGTTTCGGGCGGTGTGTACAAGAAGACGGTCTCGCTGAATGTGGGTGCGAATTCGTTCGTCATCGCGGCCACCGATACATCGCTCAACGTGTCTTATGATACGGTGACGATCACGCGGAAAATCCCAAAGGCCATGAACTCGCCAGCCCAAGGCCACTACCTGGGCAGCATCTACGACACGTTGACTTCATCGATGGCGGATTCTGTCCAATACAACTTGGATGGAATCACTTGGATCACCGCCAAGGCACCTTTCCTGATCAACCAGACACGCACGTTCCAGACGCGCGCTTGGTACAAGGGTGTGGCGACCTACGACACCGTGCGGTACGTCATCCATGCAGCGAAGCCGGTTCTGAATACGATGAGTTGGAGTTCGTTCTACCTGGTCGGTGACACCCTGTACGCATCGGGTTTGAACTCGGAAGGTGGCCTAGGAGTTGGCGATAACATCGATCGCACGACACCTGTACGTGTAACCACCGGTGTCAAATCGGTTGGCCAAGGTGCAAGGCACACGATGATCGTTAAAACCGATGGGACCCTTTGGATGGTGGGAAGAAATCATCAAGGACAGTTAGGTGATGGAACGACCATCAGCAGATCCACTCCCGTTCAAGTTCCCGGCTTTTCCAACGTGGTTGCGGCAACAGGCTTCTCGAATGGTCCTGCGGCTTCCGGCTTCAATATCACGCTATTCTTGACTTCGACAGGGGACGTATATGGGATGGGATCAAATTCGATCGGCGAACTTGGAGATGGGACCACTACGGAAAGGCACTCGCCGGTATTGATCGCAACTGGAGCGAGTCAGATTTCGGCAGGTGCACTCCATTACGGAATTCTGAAAACCGATGGCTCGCTTTGGATGGTTGGTTTCAACGGCTATGGCGAGTTGGGTGATTCTACGCTCAACAATTCGAACGTTCCGAAGAAGGTGTTGACCGGCATCAAGTCCATCGCCGCAGGTGGAATCCACACGCTCGCCCTTGGATTGGATGGTTTCATCCGAACCTTCGGCGACGGAACCAGTGGTCAAACCTTCGGCGTGACCACTGGGCCTGATGCCACTCCACGCAAAACCTCATTGGTCGCGGAGCAAGTGTATGCCAGCAACTATGCCTCGTACTACAAGGACGCAAGCGGAAACATCTTCGGTGCGGGTGAGAACACGGGGAGCAGTACAGGAATGATTCCAACATCCGGAGACGGAAAAGTTCTCAGTCCTGTCAAAATTGGATCGAACTTCAATAGCTTCGCGGTGGGCATCTACTTCGCCATCGGCGTGACAACGGAAGGTCGTTTGGTTCGTTTTGGCTCAAACGATGAGCAGGTGGCTAATCTATTCTGGTATGGCAGCCAATTCTCCACTGTTGTTTCACCCGACTACACTCCGATCGCGATCGCAGCGCCCTAGGTCGGGACTCGTTCTCCCTTCGTGGATTAGGGGGAGCTTAGGCTTGATTTCGACTTAAAGGAAAGGGAGGCTCAAGCCTCCCTTTGTCATTGCATGCGCTTGGCCGCGCAGGGTTCGTCTTCACTCGCGTGGTTCCCGAACCTCGAACCACCTGAATCAACCCTTAGCTGGTTCCGATTCCGATCCACGTGTGTCCATCGATTGGAACAGCAGGTACAGGTGGAATGGCGACGAAAGCAGCAGGTAGGAGATGTCGATCGCACTGCCCGCGATGGAGTTGACCCAACCTTCGCTCCACACGATTTGTCCGGCGTAGATGAACACCATCGCATCCATCCCCAGGATCGCGACAGAAAGCGACCATTTCCATCCGTCGCGAAGGCAAGCGACAATTGTTGTCGAGAACAGCACGATCGCGATGATCCAGCTAGGGAGGAACAGCCCCGAGACCTTGAATGGATTCCACTCCCGGAAGACAGGCAACAGCAATGGGGCGATTCCCAGGGCCGCGGTGCCGAAGACGAGGATGGAACTTTTCCACCATGCTCTGGGCGAGCGGACGAAACGCTGCATGAATAGCGGGATCATCAATTGGAACGAGATGGAACGGGTTGCCGCGGCGATGCCGAGAAGAATGGAGGAGCGTATGCCGTTGGGCGGAGTTGGGGATCGGTAAAAAGGCAGAAGAAGGACCAGGAACAGCACTGCGTTTGCGAAGATCGTGCTGCGGCACACGATTTCCCACCACAGCGCTGGCGAAAGCAGGAGTAGGCACAGAGCGGCACCCCGAGCTGCGGGTTGGCCGGAAGTCATTTTCCAAAGAAGGTGACCCATGCCCAGGACGGCGATCAGCGGAATCCACCCGACTTCGTGGATCAGATGGAAGGGCAGGGCAAAGACGAAGTAGAGCGGGAATTGGCTCGGCACGTTGGAGACGTACGGGACCTTTGGAGTGTAAGGGGGGATGCCAGCGAAGGTGTTGTCCCAGAACAGCTGGATCATCTCGAATCGGTCGACGCGAATCATGCTCGTTGGCAGGACGTGGAATGCAGTGATGGAAACAGCGACCAGCCCGACGGCCGCGAGCAGTCCCACCAGATTTTGTCTACCCTTGCGGTCCGCCGCCGACATGGCCTTGATTCCAAGGAAAGTCAAGGCGAGGATGGCTGCCGCTCCGATCAAGGGTGCCCAGACGCTGATCCGCCCGGAATACTTGTACAGAAACAGTCCATTGACCAAAGCCCACATTCCCAAATGCCAAATTCTGTTCATGGCTTGGGCCTTGGCAGCAGAAGTTTGGATTGGACGATGCCTTTGCGATGAAGGAAATACCGCCCCGCCTCCACAAGACAACCGAATCCATAGCGCATCGAGGGCAAAAATCGGATGCTCGATGCTTCTGCGAAATAGCGGGTGGGGCACGATATTTCACCGATTTTGAAGTCGGCGGCGATCATCTGCATGAAAAATTGGTTGTCGAAGACGAAATTGTCGGAATTGTCCTGGTAGCGAATGGTTTCCAGGACTTTGCGCGAGTATGCACGGTAGCCGGTGTGGTATTCCGAAAACTTTCGGTCACAGAGGATGTTCTGCACGAAGGTCAAAATACGGTTGCTCACGTACTTGTAGCGAGGCATACCCCCGATCAGGGCACCCGTTCCCAGGATGCGGGAACCGATCGCCGCGTCGAATTCCCCGAACGCGATCAAGCTTGCCAGGGCGGGAATCAACTTCGGGGAATACTGGTAGTCCGGATGCAACATCACCACGATGTCGGCTCCGGATTTCAATGCCAGATCGTAGCAGGTCTTCTGGTTGGCTCCGTACCCCAGGTTCCTGGTGTGGGAGACGGGCGACAATCCAAGCTCGAGCGCGACCTGGCTTGTCTGGTCGGTGGATCCATCGTCGACGAGGATGATGTTGTCGACGATGTCTTTCGGTATTTCACGAAAGGTTTGCTCCAACGTCGACGCCGCATTGAAGGCCGGCATCACGATGCAGATGGATTGGTTGTTCAGCATGTCGACGTAACAGGTTAAAGGAGAAAAATTTCAAGTGTTGGCGAGGTCTTGCGGAAAAGTCTTCGTTGGTAGAATGACATAATCCGGAAGGATCTGCCCGAAAGAAAGGTCTCTGGCTTGGAGCGCCTTTCCAGGAGCCGCACTGCAAGGCTAGTTTGCCGAGGGCGATGTCCCACTTTACAGTCAAATCGAGGGCAAATCCCTTTGCCGGGTATTCTTGGGATACCTGGATGCTGGGAGTGGTGGTTTTGCTTTCCATGGTGGCCAACGCCGAGACGGTCGGTCGGTATGCCTCTCGCGCGGTGTTGGGTTGGAAATTGTACTGCCTGGTCGCGCTGTCCGCTGCAGCTCCGGCGATGATTCTGGCTGTGCCAAAATCCGTCCAAAGAAGACTGTATCCCTGGATCGCCATCGTCGCGGCGATGTTGTGCATCGTGGCGTGGCACATGGTGCCCGTCGAAACCTTGCGTGTCGATCGCTGGGAATTGATGTCCAACTTCCTGCATCGATTGTTCCAAGGAGAATATCCTTACCTGGCCTCGTCGCATCTGAATCCGGCGCCTCCCGCACCGTTTCCCTGGCTGTTCCTGGTGGGTCTGCCGGCGTGGGCGGTTGGAGAAATTGGATGGTTTCCGCTCGGCAGCCTGGTGTTGCTGGTGCTATCGGCTCCCAAGCACGCCAGGGGCATTTTGGTTTTCGCGCTGGCGACTTCGCTGCCAGTCTGGTACGAAATCGTGGTTCGATCGAACATCGTCGCGAACGCGGCTCTTGTCGGAGCCTTCCTTTTGTCGCGTCCTTCCCGGAAATTGTCCGCGGTTGTCGTGAGCGGTGCTTTCGCAGGCGTCGTCCTTTGCACACGCGCGAGTTTCGCGGCTCCCATCCTTGTTTGGGCCGGTTCCGAATTCCTCGCCGATCGCCGCTGGAAGGATGGTGCGATCTGGAGCACGATGGCGGTCGTTGTGGCCGTGCTTCCCTTCGCCTTGCTGGTAGCCATCTGGGGATGGCCTTTGTTCTACGATTGGAACCCGTTGCGCATCCAGGGGTCCATCCAGGCGCCTTGGCTTCCGCTGACAGCTCTTGTCCTGTCGCCATGGGTGGGCGCGGCCGCGAAAACGCAGAAGGAAAAGTTGGTGGCGGCCTTCTGGGTATCGCTGATCCCGATGCTATCCCTGCTGATTCCCAACCTGCTCGATGGAACCTTCTTCAATCCGAATCGCGGGTATTTCGAGGTTGCCTTCTGGAACACGGCCTTGGTGGTTGGATTCGTGGCGGCCGCGTTGTTCGCTTCCGAAAACGAGAAGGCCATCGTTTAATCTCTTCGGGTCCGATTCCTCGACCGATGCGCGTTCCAATTATTGGCGGAGCATTGCTGCGGGGTGTGTTTATCCGGAGCGTTTCAAGGTTTGTACCCGCGCAGCAGGTCGTCCGACCAGTGCATTTCGCCGGTGGGGGAGGCGATCGGACAGTTTTTGTTGCCAAGTGCGGGCTGCAAAAGGCTCGTCGACGGATCGGAACCGGGAACCGAGATGCCCGCCGCGTCGAGCAAAGTCGGCATCGCCTGCGAAGCGCAAATCCGTTTGGACTGGTTGGTCCGGAGTATTCGCAGAGTCGTGGAATCCAGCGAGCCGTCAGTGGAGGATGTCCAGACCATGAGGGGTACCTGGATTTCCTGGGGGGTGGGTACGGGAGACCCGTGAAGGATGCGGCCGTGTGGAGGATCGAACAGGTTTTCGCCATGATCTGGAACAAAAACAACGATGGCTGGTCGGGCCGTGTGTTTGACCATCCGCAGCAGGCTGTCCAGGACGAAATCCTGCTCGAGCACGGCGTTGTCGTAGGCGTTGACAATTTCCGTCTTGTGCGAGGCGTCGAAATCCGCTACTGAAACGGATCCCCGCAAAGCGGGGGTGAAGATCTCGCGATCGGGGGGATAGCGCCAATTGTAGCGCAGGTGGCAACCCATGAGTTGCACGGTCAGGAACAGAGGTTTCGAGGTCGTCGTCAGCAGGTTCGAGAGCGAAGGAAGCACCACCCGGTCCCACGAGGGAGCATCCATGTTTTCGTTCAAGCCGATCACGGTGTCGGCATCGGACGCGATCAGCTGGGTCTCGAGGCTGCCTCCGGAATGGATGGGCTGGTTTGAGATCCAAGCGGTGCGGAAACCCACTTCGGAGAAGGCGCGAAGAAGGCTTCGTTCCCGCATGCCGACTTCGGGCGCCATGGGAGTCGATCGCTTGGTCAGGAACGGAACGGCCTTGTGGGTCAGGTTGGCCGGAGCGATGGCGTTGCAGAACCAAAAAATGTCATCTCGGCCCTGGAGCAGCGGCATGGTCGCGCGCGCGTATCCACACGTGGAAAGGTGGTCGGACCGAGTCGCTTCGCCGATCACGAACACGACGATTTGCGCGCCGGGCACACCCGATGTCCGAAAGTGCGCGCCGAAGCGGAATTCGGCAAGTTGGACTTTCGCGTCCACGAGCGCCGAGCGATCGGACAAGACTTTAAACAGCTTGAGGATCGGTCCGGTCGGATAGATCCGTTCCCATCGCATCAGCTGAAAATCGAGCAACTTCTCAAAACGGCCTTGCAGGGTTTTGGCCTCGGAGCCGAATCGTTGCATATCGAATGCGGCCGCCACCAGCAACACGACGACTGGGGCGAAGGCCCACGCGCGACGCGGATGTTTCCAGGTCGAGTTCGAACGGAGGGCGACGAAGACGCAGTAGCCGAATGACATCAAACCTGCGGCGAACCAAGGCCACACCGTGCGGAGAAATTCCATCGATTCGGAAGGGTTGGTTCCGATCGAGGCGGCCCATGCGCCTTCGGTGACCGGCGATTGGTTGTGGAGGATATGCCATCCTTCGGCCCAGCCCAAAAAGGCCAATGGAGAAAGAAGGCCGATGGAAATCCGATACGGAAGCAGCAGCAAGGGAACAGCCAGCACCGATGCCGAATACGACAAGATGAACAGGCGCTTCCCCAACGAGGCTTCGGCGAGATCGGAGGTGCCAAGCTGGGCCAAAACCGGCCAGACAAGAAGTGTCACGGCGATGGACGCAAGGATGCGCTGGCGGTAGTTGTCTTTCACACCCGCTTCCAACGTTTCCACAACCGCGCCGGCACCATCAGCTTGGCGATGCCCTTCCAGGTCTGGTCTTCGCGAAACGACACGTGAGCTAGTCGCTTCAGGGCCTCGCGCTTGTCGGAAAGCGTCCACTCCGAAAAGAAGGCCGAAACCCAGCGCTTGCGGGCTGCGGAGTGGAGCGGGTGGTCGACGTGCGAATCCACGATCTTCAGGATCTCGCGTTCCATGAAGGCGGTACGGGCGTGCAGGTTGGATCCGTGCAGGCGGTAGTAGGTGAGTTCTTCGGGAAGGAACGCGATGGTGCCGCCGCCACGGGACAGACGCAGCCAGAACCAGAAATCCTCGACAGGAAATGACGGATCGTAAGGACCGTATTTTTCCAGCGCCGAACGGCGGAACAATGCTGATGCGCAGGGAATGGCGGTCTTCCCCGTGAACAACGCCTCGAACGCGTAGCCCGAGGGCGAGGCGGAGAGAAATTGCTGGCTTGCGGATCCCAGACGTTTTCCGTCCGCATCCACGCAGACGGTGGCGGTGAGGCACACATCCACTTCGGGATGGGCACGGAGGAATGCGATTTGTCGGGCGGTCTTTTCGGGATGCCAGAAATCGTCGGTGGCTTGCAGCGCCACGAATTCGCCGCGCGACCCGTCGATCATGCGGTTGAGCGTGGCGATCAGGCCTTGATTGGGTTGGCGGTCGTAGCGGAAGCCCGCCCGAGAGCTCCATTCGGTCAGAACCCCATGCGAGTCGTCCGTGGAGCCGTCGTCGACCACCCAGATTTCCTTGTCGGGAAATGTCTGGTCCAGCGCGGTGCCAACGCTCTGGGCCAGGAATCGCGAATGGTTGTAGCTCTGCAGCAGGAGCGAGACGACAGGGTCGCTCATGCGGGCTCCTTCAGACGGATTTTGACATCGCGGTGGATGCGCCACCGGAAGGCCAGGCGTTGCAGCATGGAGTAGGGGCTGCGGTTGGGATCGAAATTCGCGTTGCCGCCGTGGCGCCGGTGCAGAAGCAGCGGTTCACGCAGCACTTGCACGCCACCGGTTCTTTCGGCCAATAGTCCCAGCCACCAGTCGTGCATGGGAACGCTTGCGGGGAAGGGTAGTGCCTTCTCCAGCAGTTCGCGGCGCATGGCGATGGCGCAGCCCAGGTAGCCGGGGCGCAGCAGATTGTTCCAATAGCCGCTCTTGAAACCGCGGGCTCCCAGGAAGGATTCGGACAGAATCTGTTTGTTGGCGGCCACCACGCGCGCATCGTGGAGCACCAATGGAGGTCGACCTTCCAAGGCACGACAACATTTGTCGACTTTGCCGGAAAGCCAAACGTCGTCCTGGTCGGCCAGGAAGATGGTGTCGCCTTTGCAGCGGCGCAGCGCGGCCTCGAAGCTTCCGGGGATGTCGCCGCGGGGCAGTCCTTCCAGGATGCGGACCTTGTCCTTGCAGAGGTCGCGCACGATCTCCAGTGTGCGGTCGGCGCTTTGGGCATCGGCGACCACGATCTCGTCGTGCGGTCCCAGCTGTTCCAGGATGCTCCAGAGCTGGGCGCTGATCCAGCGCTCGCCTTGACACGTGGCCATGGCCACCGAGATCATGGAGCGGGCTCCAATGGAAGCCCCTTGGCGAAGTGCTTGGTCCAGGTCGACAGGAAACGTCGGTCCATGAGGAACGCGGCGAGTTTGAGCGCACGTCCCAGCGACCAGCGGCGAAGGTTCCTGCGATGGACGGGATCGAGGTCGGCGTAGGCGCGGGCGCCGGCGCAGAACCAGGCGAAACGGGCAAGACGGTTTTCGACGCTGGCGGGCGCGTGGGAAGAAAGGTCGTGGACCAGTTCGAGATCCACCAGGGCCAAGGTGCCGCCGGAACGACCCATTCGGTGGAAAAGGGAGTAGTCCGAGAAATCCAAAGGCGCCTGGGTGAGTTCACGCGATGCGCTCAACAAGGCGTCGACGCGGATGAGAAGTCCCGAGTTCAAGGCGACGATTCCTGTCGCATCCCAGGGGCCGCTTCCGATTGGCGCGCCGCGGCGGGGTGTCCCGCATTTCACGACGAACGGAGAAAGACGTTTTCCGTCATGCACGAGCCTTGGCGCCCAGCAGGTGGCCAGAGGGTGCGCCGACACGGCGGCTTCGTAGGCGGTCCACCAGCCGTCGGGTGCCGTGAAGTCGTGGTCCAAGAGAAGCAGGAACGAATCGCCGCGTTCGTCGGCCAGGCGCGCCGCCTGCAGGTAGCGCGGACCAACGCCCGGGTTGCGTCCATCGTCCAGCGATTCTTCGACATGCCCGCCGACCGGAGGCAATCCGGATTTTCCGTTGGAATAGACCGCGACGGGAATTGTCGAGCCTGACGATGCGAGCGATTTCGCGACGGGCGCGTCGTTCCAGTCGACACCTCGCAGCACGGCCACGGCCAAGGTGCGCGAGGAGGTGTTCATGCCCGTTCGCCCCACAAAATCTGTCCGCGCCGCGAAATGATTCGTGTCGTCAGAATCTGTCCTGGTTTGGCGTCGGGGCCGGGTGCGAGAACAACCTTGCGGAAGTGCGTGGTCTTCCCGATCCACTCCTCGCCGTTGCGGCGCGAGGCGCCTTCCAACATGACGTTTTCCGTCGTGCCCACGCTGGAGTCCAGCCGTTCGTAGGTGTGGCGGCGCTGGACCTCGATGATCTCGGCCAACCGCGCCTGCTTTTCCGCTTCGGTGATCGTTTCCGCCATGTCGGCGGAAAGCGTGCCGGGGCGGGGCGAATACGCGAACATGTAAGCGGTGTCGAAGCGCACCGCGTCCATGACGGAAATCGTCTCCTGGTGTTCCTCGAACGATTCACCGGGGTATCCAGCGATGATGTCGGTGGTGAGCGCCACGTCGGGCATGAAGGAGCGGATCCTGTCCACGATCCGCAGGTACTGGTCGCGGCTGTACTGGCGGCGCATGGACCGCAAGACGCGACTGGATCCCGATTGAAGGGGAATGTGCATGTGCCGGCACACGGTGGGAAGGTCTGCCATGGTGCGGCAGAGGTTCTCCGTGAAATAGCGCGGATGCGGGCTCATGAAGCGCACGCGACGCAATCCGGGTAGCTTGTCGAGCGCAGCCAAAAGGTCTCCGAAATTTCCATCGTCGGCGCGGTAGGCGTTCACGGTCTGCCCCAGAAGCATGACCTCCACCACGCCCTTGTCCACCAATCGCCGCGCTTCCTCGAGCACGTCGCGCAACGGACGCGAACGCTCGGGGCCGCGGGTGGTTGGCACGATGCAATAGCTGCATTTCATGTCGCAACCGCGTTGCACGGCCACGAACGCCGATGTCCCGGCGGGTGCCGCGGCGAACAGTCCCTCGTAGGTCTGCGCGATGTCGGGCCCCAGCGCCGACGTCAATTTCCGTTTTGAATCGGAATTGTCGAGGATCTCGCCCAGGCGGTCGTAGTGGTCGGGTCCCAGCAGGATATCGACCTCGGGGATGCGCTCGAGGATGGCCTCCTTCTTGTTTTCGGCCATGCAACCCAGCACGCCCATGCGGACCGACGGATTCCGCCGGCGATGGTGGGCGATGGAACGCAGCTTCTCCAGCGCGGTTTCTTCCGCCTTGTCGCGCACCGAACAGGTGTTCACAAGGATCAGATCGGCGCCGCCGGGATCTTCGGTCCTGGAGTAGCCGCGCTCGGCCAAAAGCTCGGCGACCAGCGCGCTGTCGTATTCGTTCATCTGGCAGCCGTAGGTCTCCAGGAAATAGCGACGTCCACCGGCCTGAGACGTGTTCTCGATTTCTTCCACCTTGGGAAAGGTAGCGACCTGTCGAACTCTCTTCTGCGTTTCCGATCTCAGGCCGTTAGGATTGCCATTTCGCGTTCCAAATTCCGCCTTGCCTGTGCTTCGAACCGCTCCCTTTCCCTCGACCTCTAGGATCCCAAGAGTGCGAGGAATCGGCGGTCGAGTTCAACCAGCGGATTGCTCTAATTCTTCCTCTTCTTCCGGAGAGGATGACGAACGCTCACCCAACCAGGTCCACGAGACAGCAATCACGGAGTACGCGAATGCGAAGACCATCGTCTCCATGCGATTCTGATCCGCAGCCGCGACATCATCAGATCCCGCGACCCAACCCGCGATCAAGCCGCTGGCCAAAAGCCCTACCATCAGGATCATGACGCCGCGCGGAATCAAGGGGGGCGTATACTCTGCCGCATCCCGAATCCGCGGATCGGTCCCATACTGGTTGCGCCCCGCCTCCCCCTCTCCGAACAGCATCGTCAAGTAGAAGACTGGCAACAGGACAAACCAGCCGCTTCGGCCGAGGTCATGCAGCCTCTTGACATGCTGGCAGAGCAGGAACCACAGCACGGCCGCCCCGGCGCCAAAGCCCAACAAAATCCCCACGGCATTCCCCCAGGACAGGAAGAAGGCTGGAAGCAGTATAAGTAAAGGCTTGAAGGCGAGTATCCGATTCCAATAGACCGACCTGCGGATGCGTCCTTGCATTGTGAAAACGCCGGGTTCTGAATATCCGTACACACGAAAACTTTCGTTGAATTGATCACATAGGCCGAGTTTCAAACAAGCCGACTGAAAGCCGATGCAAGGGTTCGCCAGGCGGCAAAAAAGATAGCCCGTGAACCTGCGGCACGAAAGCCGTATTCTGGCAGCCGTAGGTCTCCAGGAAATAGCGTTTGGAAGGCAAGTCCTGAGACGGTTTCTCGATTTTCTTCACGCAGGGAAAGGTAGCGTCCCGATCGGCACCATCGGCCATCCCGAAGCGATTCAAACGAGCTTGCGCTTCAGGTTGCGTTCGAGGATGACGACCATGTCGTTGAAGTCGAATGGCTTGGGTAGGAAATCGTCCAATCCGAATTCCACGCAACGAGCGCGGTCTCGCGGGAGTACGCCCGCGGTCATGGCCACGATGGGAAGGGTGAGTCCTAGGTCGTTGTGGATCGCCCGTGTGGCGGTGTATCCATCCATGACCGGCATCTGGATATCCATCAGGACCAGGTCGAACTTGGGGTCGTCGCGCAAAGTGTCCACGGCTTGGAGTCCGTGTTCGGCAACTTTTGTCTCGATTCCCAGCTGGTTGAGAATTCCCGTGGCCACCACTTGGTTGATGGCGTTGTCCTCGACAACAAGGATGCGGATCGGAACGGAATTTGGAGTTTCCGCGGCTGTGGCGAGGGAAACGGATTCGTGCAGGAGCGGTTCGACCACTTCTCGCACGGCGGCTTCGGTGACTGGCCAAAACAGGATTTTCTGGACCGGAAACGCATCGGAACCGGAAGGGCCGTCGTCGCGGAAGGCGTGGTCCATGCCCACCAAAGGCAACCCCCGATCTTGCGCCTCGCGCCGCAGGATATCGAGCCCTGGAAGATCCGCATCGACCAGGATTCCCGACCAGGACTCGCCCGAGTATTCGCCGCGCCGCAGGATGTCGCGGACCTTCGGAATGGACGACAAAATCTGGTAGGACCAGCCAAGCCGTTTGAAGGCGAGCTCGAGGCTCGATGCCAGAGTCCGGTTGGGTTCGACGATCAGAAACGGATGGGGCCAGACGGGTGCGCTCGGGCTTTTCCCATGGGGGATCGTTTCGAGGGGAATCGAAAAACGGAACTCGGTCCCGACGCCAGGGCAGGTCTCGAACTCCAGGACGCCGCCCATGAGTTCCACGAGTTGACGGGAAATGGCAAGGCCCAATCCGGTTCCGTCGTGGCGTCTGGTGAGGGACGAATCGAATTGCGTGAAGGGAACGAACAGTCTAGACGCCAACGACGGATCCATCCCGATCCCGCTGTCGCGGACGGAAAAGCGCAATCGACCCTCGCGCAGCGGGTCGCGTTCGATCCCGAGTTGCACTTCGCCGTGGTCGGTGAATTTCACGGCGTTCCCCACCAGGTTCACCAAAACTTGTTGCAGACGAACGCTGTCGCCGCGCAGGTACCTCGGCACGTCGGGTTGGATCATGATGGCCAGCACCAGTCGCTTCTTCGCGCTTGCCGAGGCCATGGTGCCGGAAATTGTCGAGGTCAGGTCGTCGAGCTCGAAATCGCACGGTTCGAGAACGACGTCCCCCGTCTCCAGCCGGGAAAAATCGAGGATGGAATGGATCACCCTGGACAACGCCTGGCCCGAGCGTCGGATCATCCGCGCCGTTTCGTGCGCCTCGTTGGACAGTTCGGAGCGAGTCAGGATTTCCGAAAGACCGATGATCCCGTTCAACGGAGTGCGGATCTCGTGGCTCATGTTGGTGACAAATTCCGTCTTGGCACGGGTGGATTCTTCGGCGGCGGACTTGGCCGCTTCCAAGGCGGCGCGGACCTGGCGATCCCCGGTGATGTCGTGGATCTGGAGGAAGAACGTGTCCTTGAAGGAGGCGGGTTTGGCCACCGTCACGCGAGCCCACACGTGGACGCCATCGAGTCGCACCAGTTCGCGGTCGATGGAGTACTTCGTGGTTTCGCCCGACATGAGTTTGGCCAACCTTGCGTTTGCGGGCTCCACGTCCTGCGGAAGTGAAACCATCTGGATCGTCTGCCCCACGATCTGGTCGTGGGTGCCGCCGAGCAGCTCGCACAAGTACTGGTTGGCTTCGCGAATGGACAGATCGAGGTTCACGATCGCGTATCCTGTTCCCGAAAGCGCCAGGGCGTCGCGCAGTCGTTGGTCGGTCTCGCGGGCCCGATCCCGCAGGCTTCGCATCTGGTCGGCAAGCATTCCGATCAGGAAGGCGCCAAGAAATGTCGCGACTCCGGCGGCGAACAATCCCTGTGCGCCATCGGTGGCATAGGCCGTCGGCATGCGGATCCATCCGAACATGAACAAGAACCCGCAGACAAGAAATGTGAAATTGCCGATCAAGGAGATCCTGAAGGCGCCGAAGTGGAACGCGGCGATTCCCAGAGGTAGCGCGATGTACGGGAAGGGAAACGGGATCCAGGCCAGCGCCAGTGCGGAAAAGACGCCGAAAAGGACGGGCCAACCCGCGTACGGCCATGGATTTAGACGGATTTTGTCAAGTTCCAACTTGTCGGTGGCGAGGTACGGAACGACGATGAAAACGAACGCGCTCAGGTCGCCGCCCCACCAGTGCCAGAACAGGTGGTTCCAAGGCTGGTCGGCATGCCACGATTGGACGCTCGCTCCCAGCGCGGCTCCGGCGGGAAGGCTCGCCAGCGCGAACGTTCCCAATGCCCGCATCGTCGAGACCAGACTGTTCGGATTCTGCTGATCGGAGTGGGGTTGCACCAAAAGCGCACCCAACACAACCGTGGCGAGGTGCGCGAAACCGAACCCCAAGGTGGGCAGAATCCGGGAATCGTCCATCATCAGGAACGCCAAGGTCTGCACAGCGAAGAACACCGCGCTCAGCAACACCCATTGGCGGCGCGATGCGTTGACAAAAAACAGGAAAGCCAGTGCGGTGGGAAGCCAGATGAATGGTGCCGTCGTGCTGGGGGGCAGAAGGGTCAACTGGGCTGCTGTCGAGAGGCATTGGAGCGCCACGAACCAGACGATGCCACGTCGCGAAAGCGGCTGTGCCAGGGATTCCATAGGGGCTCAGGATACCATATCGGGTTGACGAAGGCGCGATCGGGTCTTCGGGTTCACTCCCTGGGATCCCAGTCCTCGCGTTCGGGGAAGATGTTCATGTGGGAGAGCTGGTCGCCAAGCCGGGTTCCGATGATCGCAGCGGAGATCAATCCACGCAGCGAGTCCAGCAGCATACCGCGGCGCGAAACCAGTTCCAGGAAGGCGAATCCCAGCTGGGTCTCGCCGAAGAAAAGCGGTTCCACCACGAATGCGCAGCGAAAGGGGCGGTCGTGGACGATCCGCCGCACGATGTCCTGCTTGGACAGATTCCGGTCGTTGTCGCCGGGGGGGCGCCGGGTGTTGGCGTGGATGGACAGATGCAGCCGGTGGGTGTCGGCCACCGCCTCTTCGCCGCGCAGGACCAGGTGCAAGCTGGTGATCTTGAGCGTGGTGGCCTCGCGGGCCAGCACCTCCACCACCTGTTCGACTTCGGAACAAGCCGAGAGCAGAAGTCCGGTGGTGTGGACCTCGCGGGCCCATTGCTGGGTCTGCAGACCTTGCAGGCCCATCTGTTGCAGGGCACGTTCGTGCGAAAGAATGCGCAACTGGTGGATCAACCCCTCGAAGGCGGTCGAGAGGGAGGGGTCTTCGGGAAGGAAAGGCAACGAGGCCGTGCGCAGGTTGGACAACAGAATCTGCCAGCGATCGAAACTGTCGGTCGGGGTTTTTGCGACGTCGAGAAGATACTGGAAGCGCAGTCGCGTGGCGGTGTCCTCGCCTGCTTGGCAATCCGACCAGATCGCGTCCACCAGGTCCTTGAGAAACGGGGAGAAGCGCTGCGAGGGTAGCGTCGATTCGCACTCGATCTGGGTGGCCTGGAGGTGTTCGCGTCCCCCGAAAGCCCCTTTGCTACCCTGCCAATTTCTGCCATGATGGATGCTGCGTCTTGCCGCGGCCATCGAGTCGCTGGTGCATCCGCACGAACCGCGGTAGACCGGTACGCTCGAAACCCGCGTCGTTGCCGCGACGGCATGGCCGTCGATGCGAGCCAAGGCCAGCTGGATGGCGTTGACGCCTTGTTCGTACACGGGCTGGTGGATGGTGGTGAGGGCGGGCGGAACCCACAAACCATCCTCGATGTTGTCGAATCCTGTCACGACCACATCATCGGGGATCCGTTTGCCTCGCTCGCGCAGAGCCTCCATGGCCCCCAGCGCCATGTTGTCGTTCGCCGCCACCAGCGTGTCGAAGGGGGTGCCCGCGTCGAGAAGCTTCTTGGTGGCCTCGCGCGCCAGCCCGAAATCGAACCGGGCCTCGGCCTCGAGTTGGGGGGAAAGCGCCAGTCCGTGTCGGGACAAGGTTTCGACCAGCGCCTCGCGGCGCTCCGTGGAATCGGGGTTGGAGGCGGTGCCGCCCAGGAAGGCGAAGCGCGTGCGACCGTGCTCCACCACAAGGTGCTCGACAAGATCTGTCATGCCCGAGCGGTTGTCGACCAACAGCGACGGGTGTTTGGGGTGTGTGAAGCCGACAGTGAGGATGGGTGTGGGCGCGAACCGGTCCAGGAACGCGGTGATGCGCTCCAGGTCCGAGATGTCGTTGAAGATCGACGACAGCACGATCAACGCGTCGAATTCCGACAGGTCGATCAGCTCGAAGCAGGAGTTGCGCATGCGTTTGTTCTGGTCGGCGGAGTCGATTGCCCCGCCGTTGAAGCTCACGAGGTCGCAGTCTTCCTCGGTGGCCGCCGCCTTCATTCCCGACCAGAAAGAGTATTGGTAGGTGCCGACCAGATCGTTGGTCAACAATCCGATCAAAGGACGCTTTTCCATGCGGTCCAGCTTATCATCAAGCGGGAAACCAGTCCAGGATTTCCGGTTCCTGTCGCCAGGAGATCCGATCGGTCGATCGGATCCGGCCATCGGGCGATTCAGGAACCCATCGACTCCAATTTACGGCGCAAACTGGCGATGTCCTCGAGATTCTTGCGGTCGCCAGGCGCCGATCGCCCAAGCCCGTTGGCTCGACGACAGACGGCCAGCGCTTGGGTCCGGAGTTTGGCGCGCTCCAGGTTGCGGGCCAATTCCAACAGCAACAAGGGGTCGTCGGGGCGCAAGGTCAGGGCCCTTCCCAAATACGCACGCGCCGAGTCGTCCGATGCCCCTTTGGGCAATCCACCCAGCAACAGGTTCGCGAAGCCTCGTTCGGCAAGGTTCAGGGAGGACAGGCCTTCGTGCCACTTGGCGAGAAGGTACCAGCCACCTGGCAGGGACGGGTCGAGGGTCAACGCGCGCCCCACCCGTTCACGCAGAATCTTGGAAAGCTCCACGCGCCGCTTGGCGTTTGAAATGGTGCTCTCAACGCCCAAAGCGAGTGCCGAGGCGAACCAAGCCCCGCCTGACCTCGGGAATTTGATGATGGCCTGATCGGACAGATTCCGACCCAGCCTCCAAAGTGCGGTCCGTTTGGCGAGGAGAGGTTCGCGATTGGCTTCTGCCAGCCGGACATAAGCGAGTTTCCACAGAGCCTCGGAACAATCGGGCTCGTCGCGGACGGTGCGTTCCAGGATGCGCACGGCACTGGAATCGTCGCCGGCATCGTAGTGGCGCTCGGCGGTCGCCGGAGAATCCGCGCAACCGGCAAAAAATGTCCAGACGGTCAGGAGCATGTGGATCATGCGCAGCCAGAATAGGTGTGCGGCGTTAGATCCGCGTTTCGCGGAAGTTGCGGGCGTGTTTGGAGGAGCAATCCAACCCTCCAGCTAGATTTGCCTCGTCGTCGCTTTTCTCGAAGGAGCCCTCTCGTGGAACTCGGAACCCCTTTGTCGTCCGCCGCCGTGCGCGTCCTGCTTCTCGGTTCCGGCGAGCTGGGCAAGGAAGTCATCATCGCGTTGCAGCGCCTGGGCTGCGAGACCATCGCCGCCGACCGCTACGAGAACGCTCCGGGCCACCAGGTGGCGCACCGCTCCCATGTCCTGGATATGACAGATCCTGTCGCCATCCGCAAGCTGGTGGAGCTGGAGCGCCCGCATCTGATCGTGCCGGAAATCGAAGCCATCGCGACCGACGAGCTGGTGCGCATCGAGGCCGACGGAATCTGTCAGGTAGTCCCCACCGCCCGCGCAGCGCAGCTCACCATGAACCGCGAAGGCATCCGCCGCCTGGCCGCCGAGACGCTTGGGTTGGCGACCTCGCCGTACAAGTTCGCGAGCAGCTTGGATGAATTGCGCGCGGCGGTGGATGGGGGAATCGGGTATCCCTGCGTGATCAAGCCGACGATGTCGAGTTCCGGAAAAGGACAGTCGGTGGTGCGATCGGCCGATGCCCTGGCCGCTGCGTGGGACTACGCCGCCAAAGGTGGTCGCGTGGACAGCGGACGGGTGATCGTCGAAGGGTTCGTGGATTTCGAGTACGAGATCACCATGCTCACGGTCCGGGCAAAATCTGTCGATGGCTCGGTGGAGACGCATTTCTGCGAACCCGTGGGGCACGTGCAGGTGAACGGCGACTACGTGGAGAGCTGGCAGCCGCAGCCCATGAGCGCCTTGGCCCTGGAACGCACCAAGGAGATCGCGCACAAGGTCACCGAAGCCTTGGGAGGCCGTGGACTGTTCGGCGTGGAGTTGTTCGTGAAAGGCGACATGGTGTGGTTCTCGGAAGTGAGCCCTCGTCCGCACGACACCGGGCTCGTCACGCTGGGCACGCAGCGCTTGTCGGAATTCGAGCTGCACGCCCGCGCCATTTTGGGATTGCCGGTCGACACGTCCTTGCGTCGCCCCGGTGCCAGCGCCGTGATCTACGGTGGCATGGATGCGAAGGCGGTGACGTTTTCTGGCGTGGCCGATGCGTTGGCGGTGCCGGAAACCGACATCCGTTTGTTCGGCAAGCCCGAAGCGTTCCCCAAGCGCCGCATGGGCGTGGTGGTGGCCACGGCAGATTCTGTCGAACAGGCTCGCGAGCGGGGGAAGAGCGCGGCGGGGAAGGTGAAGCCGGTCGCGAAAACCTGACCTTTCACCTGGAAGGGATTAGTCCGTAGCTCGATGGGTTGTCGAAACGCCTGAATAACTTCAGGTAAGCTCGTCCTAACTCGGTCAACGAGGCATTTTCGGCAGGGGAATCGTATAGGCCCGTCACGGTGGGATCCATCGCGGTCGTTATTCCTAACGCCTTCAAATAGGCGGATGTGCCGGTGAGCTTGTCGTCGGTACCGGATTGCTTGTACCAGAACCACCTTCGTATCTCGGGTTGGGTGGCGAAGTATTCGACCATGCGGTTCATCGAGTTGATCTTGTCCGAGGTCGTTGCCTCGTTGTTCATGATCCCAAATTCGTCGATCCAAACTTTCGTAGGTGGGAAACCAGCCGATTTCGCGGTCTTGATGAAGTTTGCGTAGGCGGAAATCGGATCGGTTTTCCAGGAGCCCAGTGCGGCGGCAACGAGGTCGTTGGCGATCCCGGCGCCTTTGATCTGGAGGATCTTCAAGTTGGCATCGTAGACGTGGACGTTGAACGCGTCGATCTTGCCTCCCAATGCGGACAGCTTGGAAAGGAATTCCGAGGTCCACGTGTCGTAATTCTTGAGATTCAATCCATAGGCCTTGAGCAAGAGCGATGCGAGAGTGCTGTTTGCTGGTTGAAGTCGAACCAAGAGGATCGCTCCGTTGTGGACTACGCATTCACCGCAATTGAGCTGGCCTGCCGAAGCTCCTTTGATGTAGTCGTAGTACATCTTGTAGGCCTGGGCATAATCGGATGGTGAAAGGTACGGGTAGGCGTTCGGTTCGTTTCCGATCGCGAAATGGATTTCCCGCTCCCCCGCGGTCTTTGCCGCGTTGATGAGAGTTTTGATCGCTCCCTTCTCTGCATCGAAAACGGATTTGTATTGCGCCAGATCGGCTTGGAGTGTGCCGTTCCAGGGAACGAGCGGATTGGCGTCGAGCTTTCCGACGGTCCAAAATTTGTTCTTCCCCACCGCTTGGGGGTAGGAATAGTCGCCGTTGTACTGCCGGTACCAAGGAAAATCGGGTGATAGTCCGTCGGTGCCGAACCTCGAGTCGGGGTGGAGAGCGGCGATCGCGGATGCGAGGAAGGCGAAAGCGAACATGGGGGAAGTCCGGGCCAGGGGTTGGGGACAGAACGAGGGAGTTTACAGACGGCCGGGGGCGGCGCATCCATGCA
Source organism: Fibrobacterota bacterium (assembly GCA_039798065.1). Classification (GTDB taxonomy): domain Bacteria; phylum Fibrobacterota; class Fibrobacteria; order UBA5070; family UBA5070; genus UBA5070. The sequence continues at coordinate 53,737 of JBDKGS010000002.1, forward strand.
TGTCAAAATACGGCAATACGACAGGAAATGTCAAGATGATTCGATCCTGTTTCAGAGGCGACAAATTTTGACTTGAAGTCTTGAAATTCGTTCTGACCCGTCGTAGACTTCGAATCCAACTCTCCAGGACGACAAGGCAATGCGATGTGCACTGCCAGTGCTTGGTGTTGTTTTCCCTCCACCTCACACCCGTTTCCCCCACCTCGATTCCCGAGCTAATCCGAAAAGCTGACTTTACAATCAGGTAATTGTCATTGTTTGCAATATGAATCAGCGCCACATTCAATTGTGGCGCTTGCTTTGGTATGCCCTCAATGCAATCGATATCAATGGCGAATTGCTATTGATGTTTAAGTGGTTTTGCGTAATTGTTGGGCGAAAATTCATTGAATAAAAATGTTGACTTTTCCGTATTTCGCCATAAATTAATCATCAATCTTCGCAGCCAGCAATGAATTCGAAACCAAGATTTGGTTGCGGAGTTAAACCACGCATAATCGGAGTATAAAATGAAGAACTCTTTCATGAAAATCGCTGCATTGACCATTGTTGCTGCTGGAATGGCGTCGGCCACTTGCGCTGATGGAAATGTCTGGCAAGTTCTTAACACTCGTGTTGGGTCTATCGGTGTAAATCAAAACGCCAACGTGAACATTACTCCAGTTGCGGCGCCTGGGCAAACTGCTCAAATTCAAAATGTCAACACAAGTCCTTGGGGACCTCTTACCGCTTGGACCCCGAAGCAACTCTGGGTTTCTTCTGGTGCAACGTCCTATGGTGGAACTTCGAATGTTGGCCGAGTTGGACAGCAGTCCTTGCTTCAGCAGGCATTCCAATTGGGAAGTAACCTGACGAGCATTACGTTTTGCAATTGGAAAGAAGTTCCAGGAAGTTTTGAAATCATCAATGTGACGGTCGGAAACTGAAACTTTGATTTCTGTTGATCGCCTTTAAAACCATAAAGGCGATCAATCCATTTCTTCTTGGTGGAGGTGTTAGAGATGAGAAAACATAAGGCGTTGCTTCTCCTGTTAGGTGCAGCGATGATGCTCCCGGCGCATCTCCATGCAGCTGGAGCAGGTTGTTCGGAAGATTACACGGGGTTTGGAGAATATACTGCACGATATACCAAAACGGGTCAGCAGTATACGAATACCTATACCGGGAACGCGATTCAATCATCGCCACGAGCCGATGGAATCCAGGGCTATACGACGTATTATCCCTATGGGACCAAAACAACGACTACGAATATTCGGTATACGCGTTTCGTGTACGGCCTGAAAGTTACCTATACTGAAGTTTTGGGGGTTGAAGTTGCAACTGGTGCAAGTATGCGAGGGCGATACTGCTTGGAGGAGACCTCCTCTGCCGCACCCCCTGTCGCTGCTCCCAGTATGAAGCAATGTACTTCGTGCGGAGATGCGGCGTACGGGTGGCAGGTCATGATCGTCTCGTCGAGGAACATCTCGACCGATCTGATGAAGGCACCGATCGTCGTTTCCCAGGGCTTCGATCCCGCCTTCACATCGGACAAAGAATTCTCTTTCACGGAATTCGAAAATTCGTTCAAGGCAGTCTATCCTGCATCGGGTGCGAACAGCCCTAGCTTCCCCGCCAACAATGCACTTAAGCGGTTGGTAGGCGAAGGTTTCGATGTCGTCTTCGTAAAGTACAACAACCCTTCGCTGAATATTCGGACGCAAGGCAAGAATTTCCTCGAGGCGATGAATTGGGTTGCTAGCAAGTCGGTTCCGAATAGCTCCATGTACCTGGTCGGCCCAAGCATGGGTGGACAGGTCGTGCGTTCCGCCTTGATCGAGTACTACGACCAGAAGGCAGCGAACAATTTGGCGGTGGCCAAGACGCGCATCAACGGTGCGTTGTTGTTCGATTCGCCCAACCTAGGTGCCTCGATTCCATCGTCGGGTTTCTTCGCGATGCGCAAGCACAGCGATTTCGATGCTACAGCGAAATACATGACGGAGAATATGAAGGCAACAGCTGCGCAACAGATGCTCTATCGCGCTGCGAGCGGTGACAGCTGGACGACGAATTCGACCGCAGCATCGTTCTATGCCGACTTGAATTCTCCCAACAACATTCGGAAGATGACTCAGGATGGCAAGATCGACATTGTTGCGATCTCGAACGGAAGCGCAGCGGGCGTTTCGCAGGGAATTCCTGTAAACACGACATACTTCTCAGGAAACGATCAGCTGTACCGTCAAGTGATCGATGTCCCGGTTCTTGGCAAGTTCACCCTCACCGGAACCATGTCCACAGCGATGACAACCGCCTCGGCTAGCTCCAACAGTCCGTTTACCTGGGGGTTAACGTTTGCCGGAATGCCTGCCAGCTATGACAAAACTTACCAGACTGGAGATTCTTACCTGGAGAATTCTCCAGGAGGCTACCGAGGAACGTTTAAGCAGTTGACTGATGCATTGTCGTCAACCTATTCGAGAAATGTCACACTGAATACCTCGGTGGTCAACCACAGCTTCATCCCCACGATCAGCTCGCTCGGTCTGACTGCGCGCAGTCTGGGGAATAGCAGCGACCTCAATCGTGCAGTGGTTGCGGTGGGCAACAAACCTCAGGAAAGCTCGATCTTCTCTCGGATCTATGCTCCTCAGGTGAATCAACCCCACGTCGCGTTGACGTACGAAAACGCTGGCTGGATGCTCCAGGAAATCAAGTGGGCATTCGCCAAGAAACAGTATCTCGGATTCACTTCGGTTCTGAATTAATCGAAGCTCTATGAGTGCCGACCCGCCGTTCTCGGCGGGTTGGCCTTTTGTTTGAAAACCACTCTGGCAAAGGAGTTTTTGACGATGTTCTCAAAGTTTGGAAAACACCTTGTATTCGGATTTCTGATCGTTACAGCAGGGAACGCATTTTCCGCCTGTTGGGAAACCAAGCGAGTAGTCAAATATTGGACAGGCAACTACAAGACGCATCGGTCTTCGTCCGAGCCTGCTTTTGTTGTCCAACTCGATGGGATTCAAAATTTCAGGTATATCGTCCTTGATGGAAGCGACCGATCGAATCAGCAAGCTGCCATCGTTGTGAACGCCTACAACAAGATGAAGCTCCTGTCTGTTTGCACCTCGGCCAACAAGAACTCCACGGCTTCAGATGCATGGAGTGAGGTTGATCTAATCGGGGTTGGAGACTACTGATGCTTACATCTGTCCTGGCAGCGATCGTCACTTGGATTGCCTCGGCGCCAGCAAAGGTTTTTTTGTTGTCGGGACAGTCGAATATGTCTGGGGCCGGATGGGTGTCGGAAGTCCAAGGCTGGAAGAACCCAGGACTAGTCCAATTTATGTCATCCGGAGAAGGCAATCCTATTCTGAAAGGACCAGAGATGCTTTCGCCTGGAAAGGCGAACGAAGTTGCCGAGAATTTCGGACCAGAAATCGGAATTGCGGAGAAACTCGCCGCTAGGTTTCCCTCGGACGACATCGTGCTTGTCAAGCTCTCCTGGGGAGGCACCGCGTTGCAAGGTGCACCAACCGAACCGGTATGGCTCGATGGCGCCCTGTACACCGATTGGTTCATACCGCAGTTGACGACGGCCTTCCAAAGGCTTGGGGACAAAGCAAAGTTTCCCAATGGATTTGTGGTGTCCGGAATTTTTTGGATGCAAGGTGAATCGGATGCTTCATTCTTTGAGAAGTCAGGTTTCGGTAATTACTCGTCGGCATTGAAAAAATTCGTGCAGGATCGACTCCGGGTCGAGTTGGCAAGGATTCCCGGTACCGGTTCATATATCGAGGCGCCGTTCGTGTATTCCTTGATTCGACCACACTGGTTGTATGCGACCATGATTCAAAGAGAGCAGCGAATGGCGCAATACAAGATTCCGGCATCGAAGTGCGTCACGGTTGGCAAGACTGCCGAGGTCTACGCGTTTACTGATCCAGTCAACGTCAATCTCGGCTACAACCTCAACCATTACAATGCGAGAGGCATCCTAGAAGTTGGAAGGGGAATGGGTGAAGCGATGGTGAAGTTCCTCGATGGTGATCGAACCTATGGATGTCCAATGATTGCTGCGAATAAAGGGCTTTTCGTCGAATAGGACGAGTAAGCCCGAAGTGTTCCCCAAGCGCCGCATGGGCGTGATCGTGGCTACGGCAGATTTTGTCGAACAGGCCAGCGTGCGCGCGAAGAGCGCGGGGAGGAAGGTGAGGCCGGACAGAATCTGACAGACCGATTCGCTACCTGAGCAGCGATTTTCGGATCTGCAACCTCGCACGATGCAACCTGGCCTTGGCGCTTTCGCGGGTGAGGCTCAAGGCTTGCGCTACCTCGCCGATGGGGGTCTCCTGCACATCGACCTTAAGGACCATCTCCCGGTAGTGGTCGGGCAATTCCTGCAAGGCACGCGCGAGGTCCAACCGCAAATCTTCGGTGGGGAGTTCGGAAAAACGCAGATCGTCCTCGATGGACTCGATGCCGGTTTCCGTTCCCCGCGCGCCCCGGCGCATCAAGCGCAGGCATTCGCGTTTGACCACGGTGAACAGCCAACTGGTGAGGGCCCCCAGCGTTCGAACCCCGCCTACCTTGCGATACAACAGCCACAGCGATTCCTGCACGGCGTCGTGGATGTCGGAAACGTGGCAGGTGGACCTGGCGAACCGGCGAATGTCGGGTTGCGCCAAATCCAAAAGGGCAAGGAGAGCCTTCTCCTCGCCCCGCTGGGCCGCCTCCAACAGGCTTTCGGAAATCCGATTGGTGGCGTTCCGGGAGCTCAACGTTTATCGAGCTTTCGTCCCACCAGGGCGCACATCGGGCAGAAGCCGAAGAAACCTGTCATGCCGGTAAAGATACCGGTCGCGAGCAGGGACCCGGCGATGAGCGGGGGTTGGTGACTCACCAGCCCCACGACGGCGATGGCGACTCCGGCGACAACACGCAAGGCATATTCCCAAGCGGGGAGATTTTTGGTGTAGAACATGGGTATGGATTTCTTTCGAAGAAGGAGTGGGAGAGGGAGCGCGCCATGTCAGCGGCCTTCGAAAGAGCAGAGGAGGCAAAAGGGGCGAAAAGGTTCGCGGAATTTTCGAAAGGAAGCGAATTGTGATAGCGGCCGCCTGGATGGAAAGCTTCTTGTTTTCCTTTTTGCGCCAAACAGAGTGCCCACACCTTGTAAAACACAATCGTCAATTGTGTTTTACAAGGTGTGGGCCTATCGCTAGCTAGGGGTGTGGTGCCCGAGCCATCTCCGCCAAACTCACGCGTCAAAGAATGACGTGCGGCACGAACCTCGACGTGTCGCGGGTCACCAGCGTGTCGTCTTCGCGCATGCCAATGCCGCAGGCGCGGTCGGCCACCACCCAGCTTCCCACCAAGGCGTAGCGTCCATCGAAGCAGGGGAGTGGATGGTACTCCTGCCGGATGGTGGGGCTGTCGCCGTAGGGGCCGTCGACAAAAATCGACCGTCCTAGGCCGGTGCGGATGTGGATGTTGGCGCCTTCGCGCGAGTGCAGCGGTTTGCGCACCCAGCCGGGCTCGAGCGTGGTCTGCGAGTCGGAATCGAAGAAGGCGGGCAAGAGGTTCGGGTGACCCCGATGCGCTTCCCACAACAACGGAAGGATCCCCTTGTTGGACAAGATCGCCTTCCACGGTGGCTCCAGCCAAAGCGTGGGACTTGTCGACAAATACCGTCCGAATTCTTCGGCGAACATCCATTCCCACGGGTACAGCTTGAACGCCCAGCGGATCATCTCGTCGGACGAATCGGTGTAGCGCCCCATGGCGTCGATGCCGATGGATTCGATGTTCTCGAACTTGGTGCGAAATCCCGCTTGGCTCGCCAGGTCCTGTAGGTATTGCGCCGTGCCGCGGTCCTCCACCGAATCGGCCACCGCCGCGAACACGAAGGCGGAGTCGGTGTCGGATCCTGTCGTGCCGGTCAGATTCCGCAGATGCGTGAACACGTCGACCAGGTCTTCCTGGATGCGGTTGTACTGGTCGGCGGAATTTGGCAGGTCGCCACGTTCCCGCATCTGCTCCAGCCACAGCCATTGGAACAAGGCAGCCTCGTACAGCGCCGTTGGCGTGTCGTAGTTCAGCTCCAACAGCTTGGCGGGGCCGCTACCGTCGTACGAAAAATCCATGCGGCCGTACAGATGCGGATCGCCGTTGCGCCAGGAATGGGCCACCAGATCGCGAAAGGCTTCGGGGATGGCCAGGCGCTCCATCATTTCCTGCGAGCGCACCACCTTGTCGACCAGGT
>JBDKGS010000003.1:0-53797 GCA_039798065.1 Fibrobacterota bacterium
GGCGTGTCGTCTTGGCGTGTATCGCCCTTCAGCACGAACGGAGTCTTGAGATCAGCCATCAAACGAGGCGCGACCTTGCGGTAGAAGTCGTAGAGGTTTCCGCTCCAGGTGCCATCGGGGATGATGCGGTCGATCCATCGCGTTTCGCCATCGTCGAAGGCGGGCAATTCCTGGTAGTCCAGAAACAAGAGAGGAGCCGCTTCCAGAATCGCCTGGCCTTCGCCGAACATGAGCAACGCGGCCAGCGTAGGGCCATCGTCGCCGGCCTCGCGATCCATACGCCAGCAACCGTTCACGCGCAGGAAGTCGCGATCATCCAGCAGCGTCCATGGGTGATCGGGTTTGAGGTTCGTGAAGTGTCGCCGGTAGGCCTGCAACGAATCGAGCGCGAGGTCGTTTAGATCGAAACCTTTGAGAACGCGCAAATCGCGGCTGTCATGGACCTGTTCGGCGATCAGGCGACGGACCGTTTCGTCGTCGCACCGACGATCGCCGTCGTGCAAGCGGCGGTAGGTGTTCCCAAAGGGATTGCCGTGCAGGTGCACCGGCATTGTTCTTGCGCCCTGCGGCAGGAATTGTCACCTGCAAGATGGACTTGCCGTCGAGTTCGATCTCGAGCACATCCTCGTCGCTCAGCAGGTTCACGCTGATCTTGTCGCGGCTGTTCAGCAGATTGAAGAGATCGGTGCGCATCTTCCCAATGTCGGGAACACCTTCGACAGAAAACGACCCACGCGATTCCCGCACGCCCAGCAGAATCACGCCGCCATGGGTGTTGGCGAACGCGCTGTAGGTGGGCCAGAAGTCGCGTGGAATCGCCCCTTTGCCATCGGGACCCAGCGCGAGTTTGGCTTCCAATTCAACGGATTCGCGCAAATGGAGACGCCCAGCGAGAGAGGTCATGAGACAACCTCCCAATAGCCACCCTTGTCCGGGCCGATGCGGCGCAATCGGCCTGCCGCCTTGAGGCGTGCAATGTTGCGGCGAATCGTCGAGCGATCCTTCCCGGCAAGAGCCGCAAGTACATCATAAGAGATCTTTGGATCGCCCCCAATCCATTCCATCAGAAGTTTTTCGAGCGATGGACGGACCTGTTTTTCAGAGGCATTTACAGGGGCGTTTTCAGGGGCATTTACAGGGGCATCGGTTTTCACCGAACTTTTCACCGAACCTGGTTCGAAATCCTCAGTCCCCGGAATCCGAGACTCCGCCAGATCGCTTTGTTTTTGGGTAGCAACGGATTCCGTCAAAACATCCACTGCGTCGTCGTCTCGCCGCACCGTGGCGACGAACAGGCAGCCGTCGTGGTCGTTACGAAACTCGATGCGCGGCCAAGCCGCTAGGGCGCGCTGAATGCCCGAACCAATACCGTGGTAGGGCATGAGCCCTTTGGCCACGTACGAGACCAAAATGGGATTACGGATGTTCGAGTTGCCCGCGCGGATCTTTTCGACAGTGAGGTTGTTGGGCAGGTAACCCGGACTCACGATCTCGATGCGGTTGTCGAACACGAACAGACGGATGGGAGCGCTGACCATGTAATCGCGGTGCACCAGAGCGTTGACCAGCAGCTCCTCGAACACCGACGGTGGGATCTCGGGCTTGCCGGGGGCATTGACGCCACGGCCCGCCTGGACCTTGTGGAGATTGCGCATCACGAAGGCAAGGGAGTTCTCGAAAAGCTTGGGGAGCGGTCCCTCGAAGTCCTCGGTATCCATGTATTCGGTCACGTGGATGCTGTTGCCGGGGTACCGGATCGCCTTGACGACAAATTGCGGCACGATCCGTTCGGGCCGTTCGCCAAAGAGCAGCACGCCTGCCAGATTCAGTTTTCCGGAATCGGTGGCGAGGTTCAGGTTCTGGAGCAGGCGCAATCTGTCGGTTTCGGCATCAGGATACTCGACACCGTGGACATCGCGCAGAAAGTCGCGCAGACGCAATTTGTCGAGCCTGTCGATTCCGGCCTTGGTGGGCAGCTCGTCGGCGTGGAACTGAGCCGAAATCTGGAACAACCGCCGCAGCTCTTCCTTGCTGTTCACGCGACGTTTGTCGGAGCCCACCTTGAGCCAGATGACGCCGTTCTTGTCGAAGTACGGCTTGTCGATGCCTTTAGGCACGATCACTTCCACGACCACGCGCCCTTTGCGCAACGGCACATTGCGAGTTTGCACCAAAAGCGGACTGCGCACCAGTTGGCTGGCCGCATTGCTGATCAGCTGGTTGATGCGCGCCACGTCGGATTTTGCCAACCCTGGCGTTGAGCCGTCGTCGGCCACCCCGATGTAGAGGATTCCCCCATCGCAATTGGCGAACGCCGCCATCTCGGACGCCAGCGACTCGGCATTGCGGACATCGACCTTGAATTGACGGGAACTGTCTTCGCCCAACGCGAGGAGCTTTTCCAATGGGGTCATGGCATCCCCCTCACTACAACCCACAAGTTGTTCTTGTGAGTTGCAATCGGATTAACCGAGAATCGAACCGTTAAAGATTCCTGAACAGTTCGACAGTTTTTGTGAAGCGATTCGCACGGCGTTTCGTACAAATCGACGGAATCGCGAATTCGCTTCGTTCTTGTTCTTGGCATTATTGCTCCCCGGCGAGATTCATGTGGTGTCCATGGTCTCTCCGGGGTGGGTCGGAGGCAGCAGATCTCGGGCGCGGCCCGGTACTCTCACCCTGATGTCAGGAATTTAGAAATCGATTCCTTGGGCGCGGGCGCCTCCCCGCCGACAAATTCTGTCGTGCAAGTAGGACCGATTCGTCGGCGGGGCCGGGCTGCCTGCCAAGCCTCGGCTGCGCCGGGGTCTTGGCCCTCTCGGACGGCATCCCTGGCGCGGAGAAAACAAGCATCCTTGCGAATTACCTTTTCCTCGCAAGGATGTTGTCTCGCAAATTATCCCTACTGTTGGACGACCTCGGTGCCTTCAAGGCTCTGCTTTTCGAACGCCGCAAACACCGGTTTCCGCGCTTCACGGAAATCGAACAGCAGCAGCTACGCAGCAAGGAGCCCTTGGAGATCGTGCTTGCCCAAAATCCGTCGCGACCGGTTTGGATGTCGGATAACGAACCCTTGCTGCGGGTCGTGGACGGCTGGGAACACTCTGTCAAAAACGGCAAGGTGGTCTGGGGCGTTGTCGTACAGGCCAATCGGCAGCTTTGGTCATCCGGAACCGAGGATTGCCCTGCCATGGTGGCATGGTCCCCCGATGACGAATTCGAGAGTGATCCCGCCACCCTGAACGCCGTCGTTGCCAAGTTGCACGTCGTTCAAGCAGGGTCGAAACATCCAGCCGAATTCGAGGAGCTCCACCAATTCCTCAACAACGACTTGCGCCGAGAATCTTTCCAGTTGGTACCCAAACGACTCACCAATGACAGGAACGTGGTCCTCTCCACCATCATGGTGTTTCGCAACCACCTTCCCCAAGGGTACCTGGCGAAAACCACCTTACCTATTTGTGTTGGAGAGCAGTGGGATTTTCCCGTGCTTCTCCCATCGGTGGCATGGACCAAGAATCTGATCGAATGGTGGAACACCGAAGACAAATCCCAGCTGTTCCGTTCGAGGATCTCCATGATCGGTGGCAGAGGGGATCGCGAATCCTCTCTGCCACCGGTGATCCGACACCATCTGACAGCGAGCCTCCTGCTCCACCCTTGGATCGCCACGATTCCCATCCTCCTGCTTTCATTTGGTGGAGTTGGAGTCAATACCTTCGGCCATCGCGCCCCCATCTCCGAACTCCAGATTTTGGTCCTGCTCGGCTCCGCCCTGGCCTTGCTTTTTGGATTCATCTGGCTGATTGCCTACACGCTGAGCCTGTTCAAAACCTGGATTTGGCACCAAGACCTGATCGATCTCTACGAAGAGCTCTGGAAGATCGGCGGAGTTCCCTGGACACGCTTCTACCTCATGCCGCAACCGAGTTATGGAATCCATTCCTACGGATTGGTGATCAAGGTCCTGGGGCACTGGTTCGCCTTCGTGCCAACGGGCAGCGGACACTTTTTGGCAACCGTGTCGGAAGCCACCCCCGACGCCCCCGACGGGAAAGGCCCGGTGCGACTTCACCGGAGCATCAAGATTCCTTCCAACGCGACGGAAAGGAATCGCACCGTATCCGACCTCAAAGCGCAATTCCGTGAATTCGGGGAAACCCTGCGGGCCGGTGGTGCGACAGAAAATGACGAAATGGAATAGGTTGGAGCTTCGCTCCCCTCCCTCCCAGAGGGCATGATCCTTCTCAGCGCAACACGGCCTTTCCCGCCGCCGTGGCGCTGTATTTCTGGAGACGGCTGTTGGGTGCATCGGGCAGCGTGAACTCCACCAACCCCTGCTCCATGGCTGGCGCGAGGTACAAGGCCCGGAAGCTCTTGCGGTCGGAAAGCCCCAGCTTTTCCTGCAAGTGAGCGCGATCCAATTCACGGGAACCCAACGCTTTGAGCAAGGCCGCGACTTGGGGGGTGACTTGAGGGGCGACTTGGGGGGTGAGCGTTTGAACGATGGCCCCAAGCAGGAATTCGATGAATGGTGCGCAATCGGCTGCTTTGTCCGATGCTCCAAGGCTCGCGTAGTACGACTCCTGGTGGTCGCGAATCACCGACTCCAACGAAAGATCGGCGAACACAGGCTTCCATTTCGACAAGGCCAGCGTCTGCCAGAGGCGCCCCAGGCGGCCGTTGCCGTCGGCGAAGGGATGGATGAACTCCAGCTCGTAATGGAGCACGCAGGAGGCCACCAGAGGATGCTCCTTTGTCTTCTTCGACCATTCAAGAAGATCGTCGACCAGCGCAGGCACCCTCATCGCTGGAGGTGCCATGTGGACCACCTTGGAGCCCTGAACAACACCTACACCCTTAGATCGAAACCGGCCGGGATGTTCGACCAGGCCTTCCATCAGCACCCGATGCGCTTCGAGCAGATCTTTCCTCGAAGCAGGATTCCAGCCGGACAGTTTCTGATAGGCGTTCGAGGCGTTCTTGACCTCGAGGATCTCGCGCTGACTGCCTCGTACCCGCTTCCCTTCCAGGATCGCTGTGACCTGCTCCAGCGAAAAGGTGTTCTGCTCGATCTGGAGCGTGGCCTGAATGGTGCGGATGCGATTTTCCTTGCGCAGCCTTGGTGCGACCCGATCCTGCTCCCCCATCAAACGGCCGACCGCTTCGGCCGCATCGGCAAGAAGGCGCACGATCGTTGGCGTCAAGGTGTAGGGAGGAGTGTAGCCCATGGAGCGACTCGCAAGGTTGAAGGATCGACTCGAAATCGAATCTACAACAATTGGCACATCTTGGGGGGTGACTTGGGGGGTACGAGAATTTTGGCGACCTTACCCTGGTGTCCAAATCATCATCATTTGTCAATAAATGGTGAGGATTTGGACACCTCTCCGAAGCAATGAACTTCTTCCTTATCCGTCGATCGAGCGCCAATTCAGCATGGATTGGCAACCGCGCGGATAATTGCTGCAACCCCAGAATTTCCCGGACTTGCCGGAGCGAGGAACCAATTTGATCTCGCATTTTGGGCAGCTCGGAACGTCGTAATCGGGAAGCAGAAATTTCAATTCCAGACCTGCTCGCGTTGGAGGAGGAAGCCTTTCCAGTTGCTTCTGGATCCAATCCAAGTCACCCAGCATCAGACCTTGGGCCTGTTTGGTAAAAGCACGTGCATCTTCCGTGTAACCCGTATTCGAGATCAGGATACCACGTGACACTTTTTGGGCCGATACGACTCCGTAGAGTTCGCGAACCTTGTCCACCCCCACCATCGAGTTGCTCCGTGCCTTGCATTGCACAAGCGCCTTGGGGCTTACGTGGTCGGCGTCGGTCAATCCGCGTAGTTCGATATCCACTCCGCCATCAGCTCCTGCACCGGTCTTCTTCGCCTTGAAACCCAACTCTCCGAACAACCCGACAACGAAGTGCTCGAACACAAGCCAGTCCATCCGACGGAAAACGTCATCGGTGAATCCGGATGGCCTTGTACGCGGCTTCTCGACCTTCATCGCTTCATCGATCGCGGCGCTGAGTGCCGGAGATGGGCTGATTTCGGAATTGGTGGACTTGAGTCTTCGCAATGGAGACTTGGGCAAATCTTGCGTCGCTGAAGGCGTATTCCCGGACCTCCGGAGGAATACCAAAATTCCGGCAAAGACAACCAATCCAATCATCGGCAAAGCGACGGCTTTCAAGAAGCCCCCTAAAGCTCCTGGTGCGAATTTACCGATGACGAAGGCTCCTATCGCCATCACTAGCGCGACCTTCACCAAACCTTCTACCGGATCTTGTTTGCGCTTCCTTGCCATCTAGCGTGCCTTGTCGATGCCACGACCAATAGCGGCCGGAATTTGTCAGATATTAGAAATCGCTTCGTCGACTATAGCCTTCAAATCCCAACCGCTCGACGACCATCCACCAGCTTGGCAATCAGGCCGCTTCAATGATTTGGGCTGTTTCGCGAAATTCCCCGAGATAACTCTCGAAGGAGAAATCTCGATCTTCGATCGCTTCGATGAAACTCTCCATCCAATTCCCCGCCTTGTGCTGGTGGCTATGGACGGCCAGCTCCGGAGCCAAGCCCCCTTTCGGTCGTGTGGCAAAATCCGTCAACACGTTGAGCGCGGCATAAGCATGTGGTCCAGATTCCGAGAAATATCTGTCTGTAAGATCGCGGACGTGCGTACCAATCTCGACATGCTTGATCCTACGTTTTGAATTTTCCAGGTCTCCTCGATGCGCTTTGATATCAAAAACCTTACAAACAAGCGCAAGCATTTCGGAGGCAGGCACGTGGTACCGACGAAGCTGCTGTAGGCTTTTTGTCAACTGCATTTCGAGTGCTCGAATGTCTCCGATATTGTCTTCGAAGTCTTCGATCGTTTCCTTCCCACCTCGGGTATGGGCACGGCTGTACTTGATGCTTTTGCTACCGAAAATCAACCCATTCATGCAAATGCTTCGACAAAACCCCAATTCGAATTTCAATGGACGAGTTCGGTTGTAGCTGTTTGTAACCCGAAGGAATGCCGTCCAAGGATCCTTTTCCCACGGAAGAAAATCGGTTCCCAACTGAATCAGATCCATATGACAGAATGAACGCGTTTTGGGCATGAGAATGTTCAAACATGCCAAGTCTTCCATACGTAACGTATGAAACACCCGCTGCATCACGATAGCGCCCATGTCCCAAGCCTGTTTGTTTGTCACCAAATCGTATTCGTCTGTGACAACGGAAAAGGCGCGCTCCATCTTGACATCCATCAAGACCATGAATCGGGGCAATTTCTTGTAGCCTTGTGACGAGCGATAGACATCCTCCAAAGCCACCGGAAAGAATGCAGGAGAAGGATCTACTGGTGTCCATCTAGGCGAACTCATGGATGAATCCTTTGCGAATGAAACGTCTAATCTTCAATGACAAAATGCGGCAGAAAATCCAATCGACCGCATCAAACTCGACCAAAAACCTTCTCCCGGTGCCACGTCAGGTACCGTTCATGCTCGTCGGCGACCCACCGCAACCGAGTACTTCTGCTCACACCCAGGGCAGCCGCAGCATCGTCTCCCAGCTGTTCTGAGACCAGACAATTTCCGTCTGGATCGAAACTGATCAGCCCTCGATCGAACAGCGCGTCGAGATTCGCTACCAGTAAGAATCCGTTGAAAACATCCAACCGTTCGGCATCCGACGCGCACTCGGCCCAAGGCTTGGCATGACTGGCGCGCAGCACTTCCGGCACAGCCACACTCGTAACGGCACAGCGCCCCTGCCAGTATCGCATCAGCCCTTTGCGGAACAGATCCTGCCCCACTCTCTGCCGCACCAGCCGTTCAACCTCGGTCTTCTCCGGACCTTCCCCAATCCCCTGCTGTTTCAGGGTCTCGACAAATTCTTGCAACGGATGCGAAGGCAATGCCATCGCCAACTCGGCGGCAACACGCAGGATTGCGTCGATCTCTTCGCTCCGTGCAACCAGAAAACGTTCATCCACCTTCGCGCCCAGGCGCCGTGACAATTCCTGTCTCATTGTAAAATCGCTGAAACTCAAGATCCAGCCTTCGTCCGATTCCTGGATTTCCAGCTCCTGCGCGTGGCGTGCCGATCCCAGAACCAGATGCTCAGAAGTCGAGTCCAACAGGGATTCCCAACCGTTCTCGTAACCTGACTTCTTCAACAGCGTGACGTCGAAGGCGTTCATGTCGGCCTCTTCACAGCTTTTGGTTTGGGCAAATCCACGAAGGCGATCCCGCAATGGGTTCCATCATCCACAAAGGTCCCCCGGGTGGGAGACAGATTGTGGACGTTGGGGTACACGAGCCAGCTATGCTCGGCCTTCCACCGTTTGTTGTACACGTACATCTGTTTGAGGTCTGCATCTGATGGACTGACCTGGGACAAGACCTTCCACTTCGTATCCAAAACTGTGATGGCCTTCAACGGCTCAATTCCCAGCAGATGTTCCAGAGGAAGCGCATCGTCGTCACGGGGCTCCAGAACCAGGTCAGGACGTACCGTCTTCCGACAGCCTTTGGCATGCCAGAAATGCCTCGCGGATTGGGTTTTCAACGTCCAGGACTTTCCCTTCAAGCTCTTGCGAACCTCCTGGGCCACCCATGCTTCCCAGAGATCATTCATGTCGAACAACAGGGCGAACACATCCTCGCGCCCTGCGCACAAGTCCGGATTCTGTCGAAGCAACAGCAGCTTGGCCAAGTCCATGGCGTTTCGATATCGTTCGGTTCGACGATCGTAACGAAGGCGCTCGAAATCTTCCGAGCGCACCGCACCCGTCACCCATTCCTGGTACGGAAGCAGAAGCGACTTCGCACGGGAGCGCAATAGGCCGCTTTCGGCGCGCATTGCCACCAACCGCAGTCCGATCACAAGAATCCGGTTCCAGACATTGTGGATATCGTACTCGATGGCCTCGGTGTATACCCGTTCCTGATGCGTCAAATTCCGTCGAAGGTTTTCGCCGACCACGAATCGACCACGCCAGGCGGTGCGATTCTTTGCCACATGCCGGTAAGTCTTGGCCAATCCTTCGTGCAACAGGGATTGGGCCTCTTCCACGTAGGCGGAGAAGAAGATGTCCAGGAGGGTATGGCTCTGCAAGTGAAGCTGGGCACGGCTGGAAGCATGGAGATCGAACCCTTTCAGAGCCGCCAACATGTCCAACAAGACGAATTTCCAGTGCTGCACCAACTGCCTGCGATCCAGGTTTTCCTGGCCGCGCCGGGCGTCGGCCTTGGGAAGGATTTCGATGGTGGTCCGCCCCACTTGAAGGACGCCCACCCATTGCGAGGTCCGGATCGAATGATGCCCAATCTCCAAACCAGGGTGATTCGTTCTCTCCTTCCACCGCGCGATCGCGTCGAACTGTCGCTGCGTCAATTCCTGTCCATCGACATCCTGCCCAACCCGGATTCGCTCGTGTTCGAAGACGACCACCTGGTTACTCCGCCAAGATCATCTTGAAGGAATCGGCCTTCCAATCACCAGAAGGAACCATGGAATAGACGGCCTCCGCATCGACGACTTCATCGTCAAAGCCCTTGGCGAATTTCACCGGTTCACGGTTCGGCTTCTTCACGAATCCCTCGCCAAGGACTAATCCGACCTTGTTCCACTCTCCGTAGAAGAACTCCTGAAGCAATGGAATGATCTTGTTGGCGAAGACTTGCTTGAGATCCTCCAAGGTCTTCACTTTGATCAGGAATGCATGCCCAATGGTGTGATCCCGATCAATCAACACTTCGAGCCGTTGGTTGATGGTACGCAAGATCGCTGCGAGATTCACACCCTCGACTTCACGTTGGAGCTCGGGCAATGTGGAATCGGGCATCATTTCCACGAACTCGAACCGACGGCGTAAAGCCGTATCCAAGGCCTCAACACTGCGGTCGGCTGTGTTCATGGTGCCAAGGATGTGGAGATTGGAGGGAATCCCGAATTCCTTCCGACTTCCAGGAAGGATCACCGTTAGATCCTCAGATGCTCCCAATCGTTTGTCTGGCTCCAACAGCGTGATGAGTTCGCCAAAGATCGCGGGAATGTTGCCGCGATTAATTTCATCGATGATCAAAACAAAATCTGTCTTCATTTCGATAGGATTCGATGAAACCGGGAACCGACGGCCGATCTCCTCGGCAATTGGTTTGACATACGCCCGATTGTAGGCTTCGGCTACTTCACCCGAATCAAACGCCTTTCGAACATCGTCGATGCTCACCGGATAAGGTTTCAATGCGTCCGAACTTTCAGGCATCACCGAGAACGTCGTATTCCCTTGGTACGAAACCTTGAATGGTTTCCCCCTCAGCGTCCTTAGTTGAACTGGTGATTCCGCAATCTCCGACAGAAATTGCCCGATGGAATCCCGAGTTTCTTTCGCTGAGGATTTTGAGGAAGCATCTTCGCAAATCTCACGCAAGATCCCTGACTTCATTTCGTAAGCGACATCTCCATCCACCAGAGTCGGCTTTAGACCTTCTACAAAATCCTCGTAGGTCATCGCCGGGTGGAAGGTCACGAACCGAATCCGTTGTTGCCGTACCAGTTCATCCCATCGTGGACGCAATACGTCTTCACGATCCCATCCACGAACGGTATTAAGCGATTCATTGTCTGCCAGCGCCACCGCGTGGATCATCGTGCTCCAGGTCTTGCCCGTACCGGGAGGCCCAAAGAGAATTCGATTGACCGCTTCAGGTTGGGTTGATGGATTCGTCATATCGATCTCCGCCTCTTCCATATCAGACGCTGCCAACGGGACATTTCCCGTCAAGGAAAGTCCAAGCCCAAGTGCAACGGCTTCGTAGCTGGGAGCGAAAGATTGGATCTTCGCGATGGACCAATCGACAAGTTCGTCCATCGACATCTCACAGCCCGATTCGGCAGGCATCAAGGCTACCAGAGGCGAGTTGTTGGAAAACTCCTTCTGAAAACCTGACAGAAAACGTCTCCTCATGTCGCCTTCGGTCGTGACATCCAGTTTTACGACAAAACCATGACTCGCATCTGTCCCGACTGTATACGCCAACTCCTTGGGCGAGGTCTTGGTTGGATAGACCTTCCCCCAGGTGTATCCGAGGAATTTCTGCCCTTGGTTGATTGGACGTCGCCGAACATCTGTCCAGCCATCAGGGAACAACTTTTCCTGAAGAGTGGCCGCCCATTCCAAGGTCACATCGTAATCGGCCTTCAGCAAACCGTAACCGGCAACATGGCCAGGATTGTTCGGATCCCGCCACTTTCCGCCAAGGTCTGCGAGTCTCTGGAAGTGTTCAAGAGAGAACTGCATCGGTCATCTTTCAGGGAAGGTAAGACAAGTCAATATCTGTCTGCAGGATGAACCCGGCCGATTGCCGAGTACGTGCCACACTTTGATCGCCATGATTCGAAACGCGAACAGCATGACAATTTCTGTACAACGGGGAAAAGGTCACAGCCGCTAAACCTTTCGACTTGTATCAAACGAAGTGATCGACCCGATCCCCATTACAGCATTTCCTGTCGATCCGCTTCATACCAGACGAACGGGGCGTATTTCTTGAGGCAGCCCGAAGTTCTATCCTGTTTGACATACTCCGAGAAAAATCGCGCACGCATTGACATCGTCTCGGGATCATTGAGCTTCAGTCGATCGATTGTTCTCTGAGCATCGTTTTGAATTTGGGTACCAAGGCTTGGATTCGGCCGAATATGCCCTGTCAGAAGATTCAGGTGAAATGTTTCTGGGGCAAGGCCAATTGGATCGAGAACATCATCGAATTTGTTCTTGCTGCGATTGGCACCCAGGCAGGCAAGACGATAGTTACTCCATTCGTAGGCTGCCCCTGCATTGCTCGACTTTGCAATGAAGTGGTCCGTTGAACTTGCACCTGTTGACCATTCGAAAAAGATCGACAGATAGGCACAGGTTCCACCATAAGCATCCCACAATGGCTTGTTCATACTTTGCCAATAAGCAGGCAGGGCGGAAGCCATTGGTGGTGGAGCATCGAGCGCGACACCTTCGTTCGCAAGCCAGTTAAGCCCCCTCTGACGGACTCGTTGATCGAAATTGCGCGGCTCTTGCTGAAGTTCAACCGGAATCACGCTCCCAACTCCAATCCAACTTCCGGCTCGTCAGGCCTATCGCGCTTCTTCTGGCTACGCAGATCCACCTTTTTCAAGGCCGTGGCGAGTCCGGAAAGAAGTTGCTGTTGTCGATTTTTGTCACGCAGAAATCGCCAACTGATGAGATACGGATCTTGGGGATTCAATGCCGTGATCAGCTTCTGATTCATCTCCTCGATCGATTCGGGAGATGGAGCTGCCTGGTCTAGCAAGCGTCCCGCCTCTTCGATCAGGCATTCGTACTCAACAGCACGCCCACTCTTCAGATCGAATGCATCGCTTGTGACCCAATTCTCGATGCTTCCGTGGTGCTCGAATTCACGCTTGGCGAGAACCACATTCCCTTGCTCCAGATCCAGGTCAAACCATGAATCCTGTTTCGCGTCGAACAGAGGCTCCACCGAGGCCATGATCATGGGCGAATGGGTGACTGCCAGAATCTGTGCACGGACATCGGCGTTGACGTTGTTTCTGTTGGAGATGCCGTCCACAGCCCCCAACAGCGCAGGAATGATCTTGCGCTGCCATTTTGGATGAAGGTGCGCTTCGATCTCGTCGACAAGAAACACGATCTGGTGGGTCGGCGATTCGCCGATCATGGCGGCGGCTCTCAGGTGCTCTTCCCACGCCCACACAAGCAAGTAGGCCAAGGCAATGATCCGTCGCACACCCGATGATGCATGAACAACGGCCACATTTTGTCCGTAGGGCATTCTCAATGTGGGAATGTCGCGTACGTCATCCAGGGAAATCCGCGTGAATTCGCCCGGCACCAACGGCTCATCTTTTGAAGGAGAAAGGACTGCCAGCACATCCTTCAGACGCTGGAAAGCTTTGCCGTTTTCCTTTTGCCAAGATGCCCAATCCTGGATCAATCCGTTGCACAACATTCCGGCCTTTTCGCCAGGAAGTCCGTCCCAGATTTGCCGCGGATCAAATACATAGGCAGAAGGCCGCACCTGAAGCTCGTTATTGGAATCTTCGTTCCAATAGTTGCGTGCTGGGTCCCAAAGGGCAAAGCTCCCATCGGCCATCGCGTACAAGACCAAACCAGGATTGGCGGGCCGACCCGGGCGAGCTTTCCATTTCTGGTTTTTCCGATCGAAGGAACTTGCATAGGAGTTTTCCTTCGACTTCCCCGAAAAACGAAATTCGATGGTTGCTTCCCCACTTTCGCGTGGCAAGGCAATCTTCCCTGAGACCAACTTCTCGTTGATTTCAGCAGGCCATTTGCGGGTGAGCGCCCACCAAGCGGCATCCAGCAAGAAGCTCTTTCCAAGGCCATTGTCGCCCGAAATCAAATTCAAACGTTCACCAAGATCGTTCAGTTCCAGAGTGGGAGCCGGACCAACATTTGTCAGTTTGAGTGACTTGATCATAGGGAGAAAACTCCTCGGAAAAGCAGTCTGTTGACTTCGACAATAACGGTAGGTTTTCGAGCCTTCATCCGTTACCCTCCTCCCGATCCCACGCTTCCAGCACCAGGCGGCGGGTGCGGTATTCGCCAAATTCCGACATCTCGCGATTCTTGAGCACGCGGAAGGTTTCTGTCGGGTACTCGGGACCCATCACGTCGGAAGGATCCAGAATGTAGCGCAGCTCGTCGCGGGTGAGGCCGTACAGGCGGGCATAGCGGGCATCGAGCTCGGCACGCAGCACGGCGCGGCGATCAGGGTCGAAGCGGAACGGAGCACCGGTGAAGCCCAGATCCTCGGCCCATCCTTTGAGATCCCAGGCCGTGTAGGTCAGCTCCAAAACGCGTGGGACAATGTACGCGAGATCGGCTTCGCTGTAGGCGGTGGGGGGAAGAATTGGAAGCTGTTTCACAATGAAGAAGTTGAGATGAGTCCCACCAACTTTATTCCTTACAACAAAGTCGAGAACTAGCGCACATAAATTCCCTAAAAATGCTGCGCATTTCGTGGCCGGGATATCATCACCAAACCGAATCAAGGGCATATTATTGCCAACTGCAGCATATTGAACAACAGATGCAATAAGTGTGCGCTCGTTGGTCGCATTAGCAATATCGCGCCACCCCATAAGCCATCGAGGAACACGGTGCAAAAGAATAGAACGCACTATATCTGTAATCGAGGCTACAGATTTAAGCATTTCAAGTTCAGCGTTTGTGAGCGGCTCGAAGATTCGAGCCTCAGTTAGGTCTTTTACGCCCAGCCAATCCTCATCACCTATCGGAAGCGCAACAAATCGCCCCCCTCCTGCCGCAATGACTCTCTTTCTAATTGATTCCTCGCCACCACCTGAGATAGATATATCAGGACAACTCGCGGCAACCCAAACAGCAATCGCACAAAGTAGGCCATGCTCATCGTTTGAGTTCCAAGCTCGAGAAAGAAAATTTGGAACCTTCGCACTTTTACCGAATACATTCCGTTCATTCACCCAATAGCGAGGCGTAACCGAAAAGTCAGGGCTGTATTTTTGTGAATCAAAAACATCTTCCGTTTCGACAATCCATTTTTGATCTTCAAATTGTCCTCGGTGCGTAGCCCAACGATGATCAAATTGATGCATCATTTTCGCTTCAAGAAGAGGAAAACTATCACTTTCAGGATGATCACGAAAATGCCTTGAATCAGTATTCATCATAAACATCAATTGGAAGGAAATTCCCCAAGGATTTTCTAAATCTCCCACTTCATCGGCTTCACGTATCAAAACTGGTACATTACCATATATTTGCTTAGCTAGGTTCGCATCTACTTGCGACCTAAAAATTGGACACGTAAGTGTATTTGGGTTCACTAAACGGAAATCATCATTACTTAGCGAGTAGCGGCGGCGCGGATCAAGCAACTCTTCAACACTAAGGATATAATTGCAAAGCTGGATTGGGCCATTATTTTCGCCCATAGTGAGCAAAACGAATGGCGTATCGGGATGGACTGCTGGAAAAATGCGCTTCTGGTTATCGAACCCGGTTAAACTAATCAACCTTCCATTAGCTATATAACCCCAGAGATGTTGCGTGAATGAATCCGTTGATATTCCAGCAGGAGTAATAATCCCTGCTCGCCCGGTTTTTGATAGAATATTTAGACAAGTTTCAGCAAAGAGCGAGGAAAGATTTATTCGCCCTCGACCAGATAAACGAAAACGTTCAGATGCATGTACAAATGACTGAACAGCTTCAGTAAGACGAATTTCGGACGAGTATTCATTAAAGAGTACGACATTCGTTGACTTAAGTTCTTCTATCGCTTTTTCACGCGATGCCATATTTTTTATGGCCGAAATATCAGGAGCCTTAGTTGAAAAAAACTCCTGTGGATCAAGTTGAAGCATATCCCACGGCGGATTGCCCAACACCACGTCGAACCCGCCTTTGGACAGCACGCCCGGAAAAGCCAAAGGCCAGTGGAGAACTCGAGCCTTGAGACATGCGAGCTGTGCCGCTTGCAAAGCTCGGTGGGTTTCGTGCCGAGAGCTTCCCATGTAACGCACGTCCACCAGCGTGCGGGTGGTAGGCGTGACCTCGCGATTTTCCTCGGTCTTGGGTATCAGGAAAGCTCCAACCCAGGCGTCGGCCATCCGAGCCACGGTGCTGCGGCGTGCTTGGTGCAACGCTTCTTCGTAGGCACGGAATTTGGCAGCAACCTGGTCCAAGGTGTTGTCGGGAAGTTCATCGACCTTCCCCAAGGATTCAAGCGGATCAGGTCCACCCAAGTCCATCGACAACAAGCTCGAATCCTGTTGCTGGATCAGAACCTTGGCCGCATCCTTGTTCTGTTTGGACAAATCTTTGCACACCAGCTTGTCGTCGCCGCTCAGGGCCACGAAAGCTTTGTCAGGAATTGGAAGCTCCAGGACTTTTAGGTCCATGAGACCCAGCAATGCATCGCCGCACACCAAGTGGTGATCCAAGAAGCTCAAGGGTCGCTCGGCCTCGAACGACTCCAGCCACAGCGCCGTGCGAGCCAGCTCTACGGCCATGGGATTGCGGTCCACGCCAAAGATGCAGTGGCTGATGACGTCGCGCAGGGCATGGCGGTAGTCGGCGGGGCTGACGGCTCCGTCGGGATGCTGTGCCTGCGCCAAACGCTCGGCCACGCGCCGCGCCGCGGCCAACAAAAAATGTCCCGATCCGCACGAGGTGTCGATGATCCGAAGCCCCAACAACGCACCAATCGGATCAGCCGGGTTCTGGGCCAACCGGTCGGCAATCACCGGATCCAACGATGTTTTGAGCAGCTCCTGCACCAAGCTGTCTGGCGTGTAGTAAGAACCGCTAGTCTTGCGGGCGTTGCCTTTGGTGGAACCTTCGGTGTCACCGATTCCCACAAACCCAAAGGAACGGATTTCCAGATCCACACGCGGCACCAGCTCCAATAGGCTTTCGTACACCGACCCCAATTCTTCGGGCCCCATGTTCCGGTAATCCACGCTGGCAAACGATCCCGTCTTCCCCGACCAGCGCAAGGCGCGCAAAGCCGAAAGCAACGCGGCGTTGCTCAGACATGAATTGTCCAAGTGCGGGCACTGGGAAGAGGCGAACAACCCACCCAACGCGGGCAAGCCCAAAGCTGCCTCACCAGCCTCCAAGGCCTTCCAGACGATCCGCTGGCCTTCCCACAGATCGTGGTGGGTGCTCGATGCCCCCGGTCGCAAACAGCGATCGCGAAGGCGTTTTTGGGAATAGCCTTCCAGGTACAGCTTCTGCGCGTCCGCCGATCCATTTTCAGGGTGCAGAAGTTCACGTTCTTCCACCGCGAAGATGAACAGAAAACGGTAGATCAAATGCAACAGCTCGTCGAAGTACGCCTTCTCGCTCAACTCGTTGGAGAGGATCGCTTGGCGTAATGCACCATTTTCTGTCGCTTGTAAAAACCCTGTCCCCAAGGCCAGAAGTGCCTCCTGCACACCTTGCCGCAGCGAGTCGCGCACGCGCAGACCGGTCTCCTGACCCATCTTGCGCCAGCGCTCCCAAATACAGTCGTCAGGGGCGGCATCGGCCTTGCCTGCTCGGCTGCCGTGGAACAATCTCCAACACGCGGTGAAGGCCGCCCAATCTCGGGCGGTCAGAATCTGCTCCAGGTCCACTTCCAGCCACACAGGGCGTGTTAGGGCAGCCGAATCGCGCAGGAGGCGCAACTGCCGTCCGTTGGTCACCACGGCCCACAGATGACCTTCACTGGCGTTCAGGAACTCTTGAGCTAGTTGGAACGGGCTCTTGCGGCGCGTACCGGTCCCTGCAATGGCAAAGCGGGCATCGGGCTCGTCCAGTTCCTGGTTGTGTGGGGCGATCACCACAGCCACACGACCGCGAGCCATGTGCCCTACGGGGAAGGAACGGTCCCCTATCGTCACCGGGACAATTCGTTCTATCGGGCCGAATCCAAACGCGTGCCCCAAGAGGTCGCGCACAAACTCTTCGGTGGCGCGCATCGGGTCGTGATCATCGCGCTTGCGACGTGCATCGAACAAGCCCCATTGTCCTTGTGCGATCTGGAAAAAACGACTGATCTCTTCGCCAAGCTTGAGACCAGGAAGGATCTCGTAGTCGTCAGCCTTCTGGAAATCCAGTTCGCTCGCCACGGCCTTCGCCAGGTGGTCGGGCACGAAGAGCCCGCCTTCCAGTTGCAGGTACGAAAAACCCAAGTGGGCCGATTTACGGATGGCGCGGCTCATAGCTCCTCCGGAAGCAGCACGTACACACCCATCACATCAACCGGTAAGCTTGGGGTCACGCTGTAATCGCCCACATCGCGCGACGCCTCGCGCACACGACGGTGGTCGGTCAATAATTGTGTGGCCCGTTCGCGTGCCACCTCTTCCAGGCGCGGCGTCTGGGTTTGCAGGAACTCCAAGGCCGATCGCACTTGGTTGGCGGCTTGATCGGGCGAAAGATTCGAGGTCGCCACTACATCCAGTAATTTCGAGGCAGCCTCTTCAGGAAGCCAAACCGCGTTGGCGCGGCCTTCCACGGCCACCGCCACAGCCTCTTCAGCCAGTAGGTTGCGCGATTGATTGCGCCGTCTCACCCCCAGACAATGACGCAGCCGCAGCAGGAATATGGTTGTCACCTTCTGAACAGAATTTGTTACCACCGCCGCCGATCGGCTCGCCAGCGTGTGGGTGCCCGCGAGAGCGCCCTCCAGCAGATGATCCGACAAAAGGGCAATCAACGGATCAGTACGGTGCAGAAAGCGGGCGCTGGGGTGCGGCGGAAAAACAGCGTCCACGGTTTGGACTCCAACCAATCCTTCGAGCTCCAGGCGTTCTTTCAACACCTGGGGGAACCCCGACAAATCCAGTCGTCGCGCCGTAACCGAGCCGTCGACAGATTCCGGATGCACCTGCAGGCGACGACAAGAACTGTCTAGGAATCGCAATACATCGGATGGATCACCCAAAACCTTCCGCTCGCGATTCCATTCGGGAAGGACTTCTTCGGGCTTGAGTCGGCGCTGGGCGAACACGGTGCGGTTGGCCTTGGCTTTTTCCATGGCGTCGTCCCAACGCGTTTGAATGGGCGCGAGATCCATTTCCAAGCCAAAGTCTAGACTGGTCTGGAGCGTGGCCGCGTGGGAGCGTTTCATGAGCGCCGACTGGAGCATGGCCGTTCGCAAACGAGATTCGTCTTCAGGCATGGGGACCATCACGCCCAGCTTGTCCTGGATCTCCTTGGCCTTGCGCAGAATCACCTTGAGAATGAATCCATCCACCGGATTGTCCTGGCCGTACAACAGCGCGCACTTCACTTCTTTGCTGCGCTGACCAAATCGGTCCACGCGACCTTCGCGTTGTTCGTGGCGGGTTGGGTTCCAAGCCAGATCGTAATGGACCACGGCAGTGAATCCGTGCTGTAAATTGATGCCTTCCGATAAGCAGTCGGTGGCCACCAAAATCCGATTTTTGTCACCCGATGAAATCAACGCCTGGATCCGCTCCTCGCGTTCGTCGCTGGAGTAACGGCCGCTCACGGCATCGATCGCCACACCCCTGAAGCTCTTGCGCAGTTCGTCGGCGACATATTCTGCCGTGGCCACATACCGGCAGAACACCACCGGATGGAAGCCTTCTTTCACCAAGCCCTTGAGCTCCTTCACCAGGCAAGCCAGCTTGGGGTCGCCAGCCACCCCTTGCAGAGCGCGAGCTTCGCCAATCAATCCCCGCAGGAACTCTTCGTTCTCGATCTGCCCGGCAGGCTCGACGTCATTTTCTTGCAGCTCTTCGGCCACGCCGTCCAGCAGCAATTCTTCTTCGGCCTCGGGCTGAGCTTCCGCCTCCACACCCAACCGCGTCTCCAACGCGCGGATCGCCGCAGCCGGAGACGACGACACGCAGCGCAACAGGGCCAAGGTGGCATACCAAGCCAGGTGCGTGGAGCTGCGTTCGGCCAAGCCTCGGCAATACTCCTGCACATGATCGAAGAATTCACCCCATTTGCCCGTTAGCGAGTACGTGCAT
The DNA here is from genome assembly GCA_039798065.1 of Fibrobacterota bacterium. Classification (GTDB taxonomy): domain Bacteria; phylum Fibrobacterota; class Fibrobacteria; order UBA5070; family UBA5070; genus UBA5070. Next base: position 19,559 of record JBDKGS010000003.1, read on the forward strand.
TCGGCAACGAACCGCTTGGGGAAGACGGGATTATCCTGCCACTCGTCGATGTCCTTGCGTCGGCGTTGGACAAAGTGTCGGGCCAATTCGTCGCGCAAGGGTTTGCGAGCGTTGGCATCCAATCCTTGCAACTCGGCAAATTCTGGTGCAAGCAGCGAGAGCAAGTTGTGGAACGCTTCGTCGTCGCCGGAATGCGGCGTGGCGGTGAGCAGCACGAGGTGCCGCTCCTTGTTTTCAGAAAGCTTGCGCAACAGGTCGAACCGCAATTGTCGCCCGGCCCCAATCCGCGTGCAGGTATGGGCTTCATCGACGATCAAGAATCCCGGTGCCGTGTTCAGGAAATGATCTCGGTGGCGCTCGCTCTTGATGTAGTCCAAGCTCACGACCACGAACGGATTCTCGTCAAAAATCGACTTCCCTTGTGGCAACAAACGTTCCAATTTCGCCGCACTGGAAGCTGTGAGTCCAATAGCCGGAAAGTGGAATCGATTAGACAATTCCTGACACCATTGATCCACCAGATGCGGCGGACACAAAACGGCAACACTATCGATCTCGGCGCGATCGAACAATTCGCGGGCGATGAGGCCCGCTTCGATGGTCTTTCCGATACCCACATCGTCGGCGATCAGAAGACGCACCACGCTTTGGCGCAACGCCATGAGCAACGGCACCAACTGGTAGGCCCGCGGTTCGACGGCGATGTTGCCAAAACTCCGGAACGGACCAGCACCCGCACGCAACTTGAGCTGCAGGCTATCGCGCAACAACCTTGCCGCGTCGTGGCTGCCCGCCTTGGATGGATCGGGCCAATCGAAGGTGGCGGCGCGTGGCACTTCGCGTTCCAGGGCCGGCAGGATAACAGCCACATCCTGATCGGACCCACCCAGCGGACGAAGCCTCAAAACCGAGGTATTGGGAGACGGCTCGACCACCCATTCGCGACCGCGGGCATGCACCAGAGAGCCAGGAACAAAGGTGGCGGTCATGCGGTCACTCCAGGGCCGAACACCTCGGGGGTGCTGACAAATTTTGCGTGCCATGCGGCAGAATCGTTCCCGAACACCACAACTTGAATCCCCTTGTCCGACGCCACAGCCAACATTTCGGGAGTTGGAGCATCGAGAAGCACCACGGCACGTTCGGTGCCGTAGAAGGCAAGGGCCACACCGGCATCACCTAGCGCGACATTCCATTTGCTGGGCGGGCGGAATCCACCGGACTCCATGGCTTCCTTCCATTTTCCGCCCAAGGAGTTCGCATCCACCGTTGCGGACTTTGTCGCATCGGCAGAACGTACCTGCGACCGAGCCAAGGCGAGCAACAATGCCTGGACATCTGCATCACGCCGATCGATGCGTTCGTGGTCGGGCTGGTTGTAATACGACAACACGCAGCGATAGCATCCTGCTTGACAGGAATCGTCTTTCTGTGCCAGGACACCACCCGCTTCGGGTATCTCGTAGTGCAGGATCTCCAGCGCCTTGCGCGCCACCTGGGCCATGGTTTCGGGATCCTTGGCCAACCGGGTCAAAACACCCGCGCCACCTTCGGCCGCTTCGTAGAACAGGATGGACAGCCGCGTGTCGCCCTTGGGCAACGGCTCAGCTACAAGCTCCGATTCCTCGATCTGAAAGGTCTGCTCGATGCCCCGTTTGAGCGCCGCCTGCAAGGTGGCCATGCAACTTTCTGTCAATGGCGTGGCCGGAGTGAGAATCAGGATGTTCCGATGATCTTCCACGTAGGGAACGATCCTCTGCGGAGGAACCTTGGTCTTTTCTTCGGGAGAGTCGTCGTGGTCTTGATCGTCGTCCTGCTTGCTCCAATGGCCTGTCAGGGGGTTGATGTAGAAGCCTTTCTCGTCCTTGTTCTTGCGACGACGCCACCCCAGGTTCACGCGCCAAATCCGTGCTGCAGGCGAATAGACCAGCTTGGCCAAGGGCTCTCCCTTGGCGTCCAGGACTTGCGCCTCCTGCTTCTGGATGGCCCCATCCGGACCGGGAAGGAAACGGTACGAGGTCTGCAACTCGAATCCTTGTCGTTGGCGTTCCTCGTCGTTCACCGAGATCCGTTCGACAGCTTTTGTCTCGACGGTCTCGATGCGGTACAATCCGCCCACACGATTTCCGTCCAACAAACGCTCGCCGCAATGATCGCAGACATTGGCCGTTGGATCGGGCAATTTTTCCGTCCCCAAGTGTCCATATCCGCAAACCGGACACACGCGCATGTCGATGGTAGGCAGCTGCGAAGTCGCCCCAATCGCCGCGACACCCGCCACGTTGAGCTTGACCCGATCGACACGGAACATGCGTCCTTCGTGGTAGATGAGGCTGCGCGGACCAAATTCCGACAAGGCCAGGAACCGAGGCCGACTGACCATGTTCCCTTCGCGACCTTTGGCTTTGGCGCCGTTGCCCTTGTCGCCGGGAATCCAGGCCATTAAGGGAAGGCGCGGGAAGTTGTAGCCTGGCAAAAAACCTTGCGAAGCCAAATAGCGGAACAGACCAAAATCTGAATTCTGGGTGTCGGCTTCACTCATCAACAATCCATACTGGCGCACGGCATCGTGGTAACGCATCTGGGCGTTCTTGCGCTCGGTAGGCGGCGTCGCGTGACTTTCGATGAGGGCGTTGGCCATTTTCATCTGGACGCGAGTGGCTTCCACCAAGGTGCGCCAGCGTTCCAAGGATTGATCGAGATGCTGCGTGCAGCGCGACAATGTTTTGTCCAACCAATTTTCGTCATACCAGCTCACACCTTGCGAGGCGAACTCCTTCTCCAAGGCGGAAAGGATGGCGCTAGCCTGCACACGTGCTTTGGTCTTGACTGCTGGTCTCTCGAGTTGAGCACGCAAATCGGGCAGCAGAGGCTTTTCCGGAGCTTCCATGTCCAGAAGCGCCTTGATGCTCGACCCAAGGTTGATTTCCTGGCAACCAACCCAAATCGCATGAACATGGCTCTGGATCAGTTCGGCATTCGACAGATCCAACGTGGGCGCCTTCACCACACCATGCACCATCTCGGCGGGATTGTGGAAGAACCACTGGTCGTGCGGGCTCATAGCCGCGCAATAAGTGACCACCAGCGCAGGCTGTCCCGAACGTCCCGCGCGACCGCTTCGCTGTGCGTAGTTGGCCGGTGTTGGCGGCACATTGCGCAGGTACACCGTGTTCAACGACGAGATATCCACGCCTAATTCCATGGTGGGCGAACAGAACAATACCGGCAGCCGTTCCAACGGTTTTCCGTTTTCGCTGCGCCACCGTTTTTTGTCATCGGTGGTGAAACGGAACCGGCTTTCCAATTCCAACCGGCGGCTGCTTTCCACCTGGGCCGTATGCTCGTGGGCTTCCAGCTCGAACAGCGGATGCGAGTCCTGCGAAAGCAAACCCGACATGGTCCCATACAGGAGCCGGAAGAACCGGTTGGTGGAATCGCGAGTCGGCGCAACGTCGAACGGCGTCAACTGCCAAACCAAGCGCGATGCCTTGAACAGCCACCCCTTCGACTCCCGGTCCAAAACCTCTTCGGAAAGGAATCCCCATCCCTTGGCCGCTTCCAAGAAACTCAGCACAATCTCAGCGACCCGATCTCGCTTCCAACGCTGCACTTGCCCCTCGAAGGGGGTGCCTTGCCAGAAAGTGGCGCGCATGATGAGCGTCACCAGTTTCGAGCGCGGACCAGCACTGATAAACTCAGTCTTCCTCAGCTTCTTGTCGCCCGGCATGTTGCCGGTGACCAGGTAGCTGGAGGTCTTCAGGATTTCGTCGGCGGCGAATCCCCACGGATCCTTGATGGTATTGAACGTTTTGGTCTTCGCCTGGTCCTGGTGTGCCGGATCGAGGTAGATGGAATCGAGGCACAATCCGGTCCGCATTTCATCGAAGACCATTCGCGCCAATTTTTGGCGTGTCTCGGGAGAGAGTTCGGAGAGTACAGGACGATTGTGGAAACTCGCTTCGTGCGCACAGAATTCGTCAAGCGTGTCGTAGTCGATGCTCAACAACTCTAGCTGATCCAGATTGGGATTGTTGAACCGCCAACCTTTGCGCAGGTCGCGCAACAAGCGGTAACCCAACACGAATTTGATGGCCGACTGGGCGTCCTTGCGCTCCAACCCGATGGCTTCGGGATTGACCATGTACTCGCCCAGAGCGCCGGGATCGTTGGAGCCAAATCCCAAGGCCTGGAAGACTTCTTCGGACAGATTCTGTTCGGTCAGAATTCCGCCCTTGCGTTGCAATCCACCGATCAATCCGGAACGCATGGTCACCAAGAAGATGAAGTCGTTGAAGTGTCCCGCTTGCAGGGCCGCATCCTGCCGGTTGTCCGAAAACCCGAGGATCTTGCGCAGATCGGGGGCACCTTCGGGAACATCCTGTTCGAACAACTGGAGCAAGGCGCTGAGCACCAGCATGGTCGTGGCCGACGAGCGACCTTCGCCCGACAGGCTCAGAAGACGATTTGTGTCTTTGCCTCTGGCCTCATGTGCGATGGCGCAATTCACGCAAAACTGGAATTTTCCCGGTACATACCAGTACGACTGGTTGCCACCCTCGCTCCCCTTGTCGTCCAAGCGAACCACGGTGGGGACCGCGTGGGCATAACCAGGTTTGAGCCGCCACTCGCCCTTCTTGAATTCCAACCAGTGATCGGGAAGGTTCTGGATGTCTCCGTCGAATTCCTGCCCACCGCGAAGAGGGACCAAGAAGCCTGGAACCGATCCGTTCGGATTTTGTCCTTGGTCATCGATGCTTCGCGGCACATAGGAATGGGACGATGGATCGTTCCAGACAGGCAGATGCTCTTGACCGCATTCCCGACAAAAATGGGCAGCGAACAATGGCGTGTCGAACGGCCGGTTGGCGGCGAAGCGCTGGGCATCCAAAGTGACTTCGCGGGTTCCCTCGGCATCGAGGGTCACCATCACCTTGCCGGGACCGCTCACAAACTGGTGCAGCTTGAATGCGAAGGGTTTGCGGCCATCAGGAGACGTCTGGTCATGCGCCTGTAGAAGAAAATCGGCCAACACGCTTTTCGCAACGGCCTGATCCACTCCGGAATCGGCCGCCAATTTCTCGGCCGCTTGCTCAAGGCTCAATGGAGTTGCCCGCTCGGGCCGTCCAACACCCTTCATGTGGATGCCCAAGGTCAGTTCGATCCAGATCGCCAACGGATCCCGACAAAATTCGTCGTAACTGGCCCAACGAGTCGATTCCGCTTCGACTCGTTCGCGAAGACGATTTTTGACCGAAGCGATGTCCGATTTCTTGTCGGTCACGCGCTCCAGTGTTTCCTGGATCACGTTCGCGCTTTTGATCTCGGTTCCAAACAAACGGCTGGCGACTTCGGCAACCACCCGTTGCTTTTCGTGCTGCGTGCCAGTGCTCGACATGGTCGCCGAGGTTCCGATGCACACCAAGCTCCTGGCCTGCAAGCGCTCGCGCAAGCGTCGCACCAGCATGGCGACATCAGCTCCCTGTCGGCCGCGGTAGGTGTGAAGCTCGTCCAGCACGAGAAACTCCAGCCCGTGGCAATGTTCGATGACGCGCTGGTCCTTGTCGTTGAAGCGAGTCAACAACAGTTCCAACATCATGAAGTTGGTGAGAAGGATATCGGGAGGATCGTTCGCCAACCTCTCCTTTTCTTCCTGGTTCTCCTGTCCCGTATAACGCCCCACCGTGAACGGCAGAGGGTTCATCCCATGCTGGAACTTCTTGAGTTCCTCCAACTGGCTGTTCGCCAATGCGTTCATAGGGTAGATGACGATCGCACGCGTCCTGGGAGCTGGATCCAACTCCTTGGCCTTGAGGATGCTATTCACAATCGGCAAGAAGAAGGTCATGGATTTGCCCGACCCAGTACCGGTGGTGACGACGTAGCTCTCGCCCCTGGCCGCCAAGGCCAAAGCTTCGGTCTGGTGCGTGTAGAGCCGCAGATCCTTGGGATTCCCATCGGGCTTGTCGCGACGGAAAATGTCGGCACACAGCGGGTGCAACGCACCCTCACCAGACAATTCCTGTACGGTCTTGTCCTGCTGGTAGAACGGATTGATCTGGAGCAGGGGATCGGGCCAGAACCGTTTTTTGTCGTATTCGGCGTCGACCTTGGCGCGGATATCGGGTGCGGCGATGCGCACGAAGCTTCGCGAGAAGCTCGCGTACTCGTTCACCAGCCGGTCGCGGAAGTCGAAAATCGGGGTATTGGCGCTAGGCTTCATGCTTCATTGGCTCCACCGGCTCGCACCCATGAATCGACGTCGTCACGCTTGAACTTCCAGAACCGTCCCACCTTGTGCCCGGGCATGCCTTTGGCATTGACCCAGGTGTAGATGGTGTCCTTTGCGACACCCAAATATTCGGCGATTTCGTCCACGGAGAGCCAACGATCGGTCATAGGGTTCAAACCTAGTTATTGCGGGTTTGGTTGGGTTTGGCTGGAACCGCGTTTGTTGGATTGGATCGTCGCTCAAGTTCATCCTGTTGCTCAAAACCCCACCTCCTTCCACCCCACCTCGTACACCAACCTCGCCGCGTCGCGCCTGCCCTCCACACCTTCCGGCAGCGCCCAACACCACGATGTTTGCTGTCCTGGCAGCAGGATCACATCCGTCTCACCCTGTCTATTGCCCGTGGCCAGATCGGTGCTGTGACCGGATTCCGTCACTTTGGTCCACCACTCCACCTTCCGAACAGTCTGGTCGCTCCCGTTGCGCACCAGGACCAATAGTGAGTTTCGTCGTTTCTTGTCACCGCACAACAGCGTGTCGTACCGAACAGAAACCGTCACCGCCGCCTCGCGCCGCGCGTGTTCGTCCTGCGGAGCCTTGATGGCGAAGTACCAGATCCCCACAGCCACCAACGCCACCAATCCGACCAAGGCCAGAGCGCACCCTGGCTCGTGCAAAAAGAAGACCACCGTGGCAACGAGAACGATCACCCAGATCACGACCTCCCCCTACCCCGCGTGCGCGTCACCCGCTCCTCCATTTCGCACATCGCCAACGCCAAGCCATCCGGCGACGGATCGAACGCCGTGGCATCGGCCGCCTGGATGCCCATCTCCTTGGCCTGCTCCAGCCAGCTCGGCGAGGCCCCCAGGAACAGGAATTCCCATCCGTAAGAATCTGTCTGGTGCCGAATCCGCTTGGCCACGTCCTGGGCGGCAAAACGACGGCTGGAATTCTCCTCGCCGTCGGTGAGGATGGCGAACACCACCTTGCCCGGTCGTTGCGCTTCCGGAAGGCTTGCCAATTTCCGTCCCACCCGGTCAATGGTGCTTCCCACCGCGTCGTACAAGGCCGTGTTGCCGCCCGGCGTGTAGGCATGCAGGTCCAGCACCGCTTCCGAGACCGGCAGGTTCTCCCACGTGGTCCAGACCTCGTCCGAGAACTGGACCAGCGTCGCGGTGGCCTTGCCGGGCAGGGCGCGTTGCTGCGACAAGAATTGGTTGAAGCCGTCCACGGCCATGCGGCGCAAGGGCTCCATGGAACCGGACCGATCGAGGACGAAGACGATGTGGGTGAGTTCGAGGTCGGGCACGGGAGGTCTCCTGGGAGGTTGTTGGGAGGAATCGGCGCAAACCACGCCGCTGCTGGATCCAACCTATCCCGCACTCCCCTCTCTCCCCAAAGCGTGTCTCCCAATGAAGGACACCCCACCTGCACACGCGTACACAGGCGCACCTCCACGGACACCGACAAACGCACATTTTCTGCGAGGGTGTCACCAAATGCGGGACACCCCCAATTTTCAGAGATTCGCCCCCCCCGGAACCATTGCCTTGCGATGGCCAGGCTATTACAGGCGCAGAAAACCGCTCCATGCGATCGTCAGCCTATAACACGGTTCTCCCCATTCAACTCAGCCGGTCACATCCACTCGCAGCCATGGTCCCCCACCACCGAATCGATTTCCTGGAAGCTGAACTTCTTCCCATCGGCCCGCTTGTACTCCATCCGGTACACCACCGCGCCCTGCGTGTCCATCTCGTAGCGTCCGCCTTTTCCTCCCGGAACCGATTCCTGCCACACCGTGCGGATCAAGGAGGGTCGCCCTTCCGGACCGCCCTCGATTTCCTGTTCGGACACCTGCTTGACCTCGATCGTGCCGCTTCCTTTGCGATAGGCCACCGATGCCGATTTCTGTCCGTCGCCGGGAAAGTTGAACTGGAGCTGGATGGGTGCTTTCCGGCCTTGACTCTCGAAACAACGAAATGTCTGCGCGAATGCGCCACAACAAAGAACCAGGATTCCCATAGCGCTTTTTGACGCAATCGTTTGGGCAGATCTTGTCACGACGCTCGATGAGACCCGAATGGGTTTGATGCAGGAAATCGGCATTCGATCCTCCATTGTGATTGAAGCGTTAAGGAGACTTACAAAGCATAGCCAAACTTGGAGATTCGCTTGCACGAGGCTCGAACCTTGATCTGCGTCATGTTTGCCCAAAGACACTTGGAACTCGAAGGCGTTTCCAAATGCGGGACACCTGCAAATTTTTGTCCTCTCAGGCCAATTGCTCCATTCTGCCAACAGAACCGGATATTTACCTTGATATTCATTGCCCGTTCGGCTAAGCCAGCCTCTCCCCCTACCCTTGCCGCCTCCCCTAAAAATTTCGGATTCATCCCCCAATGACCTCACATGCGTTCCGCTCCAGCAAAGCTCACTCCGGCCCCAAGCTCCTGGATCAATCGAATGCCCACCCAGGAAACGTCGACCTTTCCATTTTCGAACGACGAGCGGCGAACACGAACTCCTCGTCCAGTGGACAAGGCACCGTCAACAGTCAATATCTGACCGAATGCAGACAGGACAACCCGGATCCACCCGCCACCACCGCAACGGCAGGTCGTGCCACGCTTTCCGGGTGCCGCGTGACGACACCTGTGGAAGAGTTGCGGCTCAACGAGGACTTCGAAGTCGCTGTCGATGTCGCCTTCGAAGGCGAAGGCGATGCCAGCCAGACATCGTTTACCCTGTTCTACCACCGCACCAAGGACGGCCAGCCCACGCGAGACAAAATCTGGACGGTCGTGGGAAAGGTGGAACCCGCGAGCTCGTCGACGATCGTCGTCAAGGCCCGGAACAAACTGATGCAAGAAGTCGACTTCAAACCGGGCGACACGTTGTCGTTCGAGGTGGAAGCGACGCATCCGTCGGCCTCGGCCCCTGCCCCGTCTCCACGCACCGATGTCGCGTGCAGGACGTTGGTCCGCTGGTTCGGCGGCGACGAACTGCATTTCCGAAACGATGGCGAATTTCCGCTTCTTGGCGACAAGGGTGCACTCGTCCAGATTCTGGCCAAAGCGGTCCACCGCCTGTCCCACCCCGAGAACGGCAGCCGCGAAACGCTGATCTGCTTCGGGTACGCGAGCAGTTCGGGAAACCCCGCCCACAACCGGAAATTGTCGTTGCGCCGTGCCCAGGCCGTGAAGGCCTTGCTGGATCGCAACCAGACCGCCTGGGCGGATCTGGCCAAAGCGAATTTCGAGACCATCGACATCCAGCAATTTTTGTCCGACCTCCACAAGTCGTGCGGCTGGTTCTGCGACCCCAAGATGGTCGACGGTATCGATGGCTACAAGACAAAGCGGGCGATCGAAGCCTTCCAACGCGAATGCAACGCGCGATACAAACTGGGGCTTGTTGAAGACGGAATCTGCGGGCCCAAAACCTGGGCTGCGGCGATGCGTGCGATCCATGGCGAAGTGATGGATGCGCTCGGCGAGGATCCGGCAAAGGAACCATCGTGGCCCAAACCCGACTGGGGCAACGGCGGCAAAGGGGTGTACGCCAACGGCGAGGACTTCGCGACGGGTGGCGACAAACCCGATGAGCGCAGTGTCCAGATCGCGTTCTTCGCTCCCGGAAGCGAACCCAGGCTGGTCGACAAGCTCGATTCCTCTGTGACAATTTCCGACAACCCGATCCACGACGAAGCCAAGATCGAGCGACTGAAATTGGCGCAGGACGAGAAGGTCGTGGAGGTCTTCTTCCGCGACTCCACCGGACAGAAAGTGACATCTGCCAAACCGGGCACCACGCTTTCCCTTGTCGTCCAATCCAAAGGTCTCTCCGGCACCAAGATCGACGTCAACCTGCGCTCGTCGCCGCTGGGATTCAGCTACCAGGATCGGGTTCTGACCGATGGATTTCTTCGACAAATTCCGGTAACCGGCGACGAAATGATCGTCCCTCTCAAGGTCGTCAAGAAGGCGGGCCAAGCATGAGCAACATTGCATCCACGATATCATCGAAGCCGCTTCTGTCTTTCCTGAATCTTGAATGTGACGAATTTCTGCCCGTGGTCAGTTTGGATCTCGAGCACTTCAAGTCACCCACCGTGACCAAGCGCAACGACAAGAACTACAACATGACCATCGCGCAATCTTTGCTGCCGGATCGTTATCCAAAAGTGGCGCGCCAATTTCAACGGCCGCGATCAACCCGAATCGTTTTGAAAAATCGAGAAGTTCAGTTCGATTCACGAATTCCGATCGGCGCCAGAGTGGCACAAATCCCCCTCGTCATCACCGATCCAGGTCGATTCCGATACAGATTTCTCGTCGAAAGTTCAGGCTCATCTCTGGATAAGGACGGAATTCTCATCGCGAAGCTCTCTCCAAACTCCCAGGACCTCGCGGTTCGCATCACCTCCGAAACTCGCGTTCTGACAAAAATTGGTGAAATACTCGAATTGGAGCTGCAGATCGACGGGATGCACCCGAGAGATTTCCGAATTGATTTCTTCGCGAGTGATGATCAGGACGATTTCAACGTTGGAGAACACGCCGACGTACACTGTGGCAGCCTAGACTTCCGTGTACGCCAGGTAACCAAGGTCGGGCTCGAGCTCGTCCAGCTTCTATCTGCACTTGGTAAAGCACCCCCAGGCTACGACATTGGCTTCAACCACAAATCAGAAACAAAAGCGGACGTAGAGAAGAGTCAAACCGAAGCCCTGCGCTACGTGGACTGCGGCGGCATCTGCTATGCCACTGCTCGAGCCCGAGCCAATGAAGCCTTTCGACGGATCCTCGGCAAGCCGGTTTTGGACCTGACGTTTTCGAACAAAAACCTGGATCACGCGATTTCATCCGCGCAAAACGGAAGTCATCCATTGTCGATCTATGGGGTCGGAGGAGCGGTCGCCCGCAATGGCTATGGAGTAACCTTATCAGAGGACCAGTGCTGGGCAGGATTGCTCCAACCAGGCGCCCTTCTTCAGATCTGGTACGATTTCAAAAACCTGGCAAGCCCCTATAAAACAGAGCGCTACCACAAATACGCGTTTGGGCACTCCTACATTTTCATCGAGTACATCTTCGACGATCTCGGCGATGTGATCGGCATCGTTTATATCGACAACCACGGATCCCATTACTTGTACAAACCTGTAGATTTGGCAGAGAACCTCCTGCTTGGAACGAACATTCTGGATACCCACAAGTGACCCGACACATCAAACCATCAACCTACCTGTTCGGATGTATTTGGGCGATTACCCTGATGTCCGCATCCGGGTGCCTTTCTTCTCAATCGACGCCGAACGCAATGCTCCGGCGCGCAGCTGAATCGGATTCGATGCCAATTATTGACAGCCTCGCGATGCGGCATGCTATTCTTGGTCGGTGGCAGAAAGACGCACCTCCCATCGACGATAGCGTGCTTCATTGGGCCTCCTATCCCGTATCGCAGGTCCTGATCGAACCCTTCGACGACCGCAAGGATCCAACGGTTCTCAAGACCGAGCGAGCCCTTGCTTCCTGGGGTCACAAGAACGCCCGGTTCCGATCCCCCACCAGTATCATGGCGAACATCCGCGTCCGCTTCCAACGTGCCGACAGCGTGGACATCGACACGTTGCTCGTCAGCGGCGACTTCTATCCGAACGAGCGTTCGATTGAAGGCGAGACCATGGGAGCACGGGTGAAGGGCCAAATCTCTTTCCAACTCGTCGGCCCGGATCGGTTGCTGGTCAACAGCTTTCCCTACCTTCGGATAAAGAACCCCGCTTCTCCGTAGCGACAAAAATCGTCAGGATTCGAACCGGCGCGATATCCCGGCATACGCCAACTCGCCTGCTTAAACTTGGAATTGGAGTGTCCCCCAATGCGGGACACCCTGACCGATTTTCGCGAAAATTCGAAAACGCGATACCACGCGGACAATTACTTGTCCGATTGCTTCGGTCGGCCCCCGAAGTTGCCTTCCTGGATCATGGATGATACAGTCTGCAAAGATCGTTGTGCATTGAATTCGGTAAATGGGCAGACAAGCCATAATGCCCGGAGAAGCGCATGGCCGACCATCTAGACCAGCTCTACAACAATCCGATCATGGGATACGCCCACCACCGGATCGTGGTCGACGATGCAGGGACGCCCTGCGACTACGAGTTCTTGAACGTGAACAAGGCATTCGAAACGTTCACAGGCCTCAAGAAGGAAAATCTGATCGGGCACACCGTTCGCCAAGCGATTCCTGGAATCGAAAAATCCGAATTCGACTGGATCGGCTGCTATGCGGAAGTGGCCCAAGGTGGCGGCCCAAAAACATTCGACAGGTACAGCGAACCGCTCGGGCAGTGGTTCCGAGTCCACGCCTTCTCGACGGCGGAAGCGTGTTTCAGCACGTTATTCTTCGACATCACCGAACAGAAGCGGATCACAGAATCTGTCAAGGCGAGCGAAGCGAATTTCCGCACCTTCTTCGACTCCATGCAGGACATGGTGGTCGTCGCCACTCGCCAAGGCGGAGTGCTCTATATCAACGAGTCCGTCACCCGCAAACTCGGCTACACCCTTGAAGAACTCGATGGGCTCGGCATCCTTGGAATCCATCCCGAAACCCTCCGATCGGAGGCCGAAGCGATCCTCGCCGCCATATTCCGGGGCGAGCGCGATTTTTGTCCGCTGCCGATCCGCTGCAAGAACGGTTCGACGATCGCGGTGGAAACCCGCGTCTCGTTCGGCAGTTGGGACGGCCAGGAATGCGTGTTCGGAGTGATCAAGGATGTTTCCAAGGAGCAGGAGGCCCTGCAGCGCTTCAACAAGCTCTTCGACTTGAATCCTTCCTCCATGGCATTGAGCCTCCTTCCCGAGCGTCGGTTCGTCGAAGTCAACCGCGCTTTTTGCGCCGCCTGCGGCCTGGACCGGAAAAAGATCATCGGAAAGACCGCGATCGAATTGGGACTCATCGAGTCCCCCGATGCGATGCGCAAATCCAGCGAAACTCTCGAACGCGATGGCTGCGTCCGGAACCAGGAGATGCGATTCCGCCTCGCCGACGGATCCATCCGCGACGGATTGTTCTCCGGAGAGCCCATAGAAATCCAAGGTCGTCGCCACTTTCTGACGGTCATGATCGACATCACGGATCGCAAGATCGCCGAAGACAAAAATCGTCGGCAGTCGGGATTGATCTCGTCATTGCTCGATTCGGTTCCCGACCTCATCTTCTTCAAGGACATCGACGGCTTGTACCTGGGGTGCAATCCGCCCTTTGCGGAAATCGTCGGGAAGACCATCGACGAGATCGTCGGCGCCACGGACTACGATTTTTTCGACAAGGATGTCGCCGACGCATTCCGGGAACACGACCTGCGCATGCTCAAGGAGCTCGAACCCCGCCACAACGAAGAGTGGGTCACCTATCCCGATGGCCGAAGAAAGCTCATCGACACCTTGAAGACCCCCTACCGGGGACCCGATGGCAAGCTGATCGGGATCCTGGGGATCAGTCGCGACATCACCCGCCGCAAGGAAGCTGAAGAATTCCAGAAACGACAAGCCGCCTACTTGACGACGATCATCGAGAACCAGCCTGGTCTGGTGTGGCTCAAGGACCAGGATGGACGCTTCCTGTCGGTCAACCAGGCCTTCGCGTCGGCCTGCGGAAAGGCCTCGCCCGCCGAGGTCGTCGGCCTGACAGATTTCGACATCTGGCCCGAGGAGGTTGCGCGAAAATACCGCGCCGACGACTTCGATGTCATGACTTCCGGCAAGTCGAAGATCGCGGAGGAAACCCTCGCCGACCAACATGGTGGAACTTGGGCCGAAACGTTCAAGTCACCCGTGCGGGACGAAAACGGAACCGTGGTTGGCACGACGGGGTACGCCCGCGACATCACCGAGCGCAAGCGTTCGGAAGCCGACCTGCGCAACGCGAAGATCGCCGCCGAAGCGGCAAGCAAGGCGAAATCGGAATTTCTGGCCAACATGAGCCACGAGATCCGCACCCCTCTCAACGGCGTCATCGGGTTCACCGACTTGCTCAAGAGCACGCCTCTCTCGACGGTCCAAAAGCAGTACGTCGACAACGCGAACGTATCAGGCCACGCCCTTCTGGAAATCATCAACGACATCCTCGACTTCTCCAAGATCGAGGCGGGCATGATGGAACTGGAGACGATCGAAACCGACATGGTCGATCTCCTGGAAAGCAGCGCGGATATTCTGAAGTTCAATGCTGGCGTGAAGAATCTCGAACTTCTCGTGGACATCGATCCAGCCATGCCTCGCTTCGCCATGGTCGACCCGATCCGGCTCAAGCAGGTCCTCGCCAACCTCCTTGGAAACGCCGTCAAATTCACCGAGCGAGGCGAGGTGGAACTGAAGGTCGTCTACGAGCAAACCACCGACGCCCAGGGGAAGTTCAGGATCTCGGTTCGCGACACGGGCATCGGGATTTCCGAGGTCCAGAAGGAAAAACTCTTCAAGTCGTTCGCCCAGGCCGACAGCTCCACCACACGCAAGTTCGGTGGCACCGGTCTGGGGCTGATCATCTCCGACATGATCGTCCGCAAGATGGGCGGCAAGATCCAAGTCGAAAGCATCCCCGGAAAGGGTTCGATCTTTCACTTCGAATTGACGACAGGAACTGACAACGGGTCGATTCCGGGCTTCCCTCCGGTCGGAGACATCGCGCGATGCCTGGTGGTCGACGACAACGCGAACAGCCGTCACATCCTGGAACGCATGCTGCAGCGCTGGAATATCGAGGTCGAATCCTGCGACAATGGGCTCGCCGCGCTGAAGCTTCTCGAGGGATCGAAACCTTTCGATGCGATCGTTTGCGACCACGACATGCCCTACATCGACGGCTTGGAAACCATTCGGCTGATCCGAACGAAACTCAAAATTTGTCCAGAGAAGCTACCGGCCATCCTGCTCCATTCCCCCTCGGCCACCAACGAGTTGCACGGGCATTGCGACGATCTGGGCATCAGGATCCGTTCAGCCAAACCCGTGAGGAGCGACGAACTCTTCGGCCACCTTCTGGAGATCCGTGCACCGAATCCTGTCGGCCCATGGGGAGCGGGCGGCGCTGCACCTCAAACAACCGAGGAATCGTCACCTCAACCCACTCAACAGCAGGGGCGATTCTGCATCCTTCTCGCCGAGGACGTGTCGATGAACATGCTCCTCGCAAAGGGACTGATCCGATTGTTCGATCCTTCGATCCAAGTCATCGAGGCGACGAACGGTTCCCGCGCGGTGGAACAGTTCGCGACCTGTCACCCCGACCTGATCCTGATGGACATGCAGATGCCCGAAATGGACGGCCTGGAGGCGACACGAACGATTCGAGAACGAGAATCCGCGTCCAGCATGCACACACCCATCGTGGCGTTGACCGCAGGAGCCTTCCAGGCGGAGGAGGAACGCTGCATGGCAGCCGGCATGGATCGTTTCCTCACCAAACCCATCGATCCATCGAAACTGAAAGAAACGATCCTTCACTACCGAGCCGTAAAGAACGCAAGGTCGGCGACGGTTCATTTCGACCGTGAACGACTTGTGGCGCGATGCAATCCCACGATCGCCGACGCCATCATGGAGTGCATGTCCACCGACTTGCCGACCTACCTGGAATCGCTGGCTTCGGCGATTGCCTCCGGAAACACCACCGACATCCAAACGCATGCGCACCGGCTGAAAGGCGCCTGTCTCAACGGCGAACTGACCAAGATGGCCAACATCGCCGAAACCATCGAGACGGTGACAAAAAATGGCGGCGACATCGCCAATCTGCCCGCCCGATTCGATGAACTCGTGGCGGAATGGGCGCTGGTCAAAATCGCGATCGCACCACAAGTCCCGTGACATTCAGAATTCTACGGTCACTTTCACTCGCAGCCCTTTTCTCCCACCATAGAATCGATCCGGTCCCTTTGCGATAGGTCACCGAAGCCAGATTTTGACCTATCCTGCTTCCTCGACCAATTTGGACAATTTCTGTGCGCTCGCCAGAACGTATCCGGCGATCAACTTGTGGAATTCTTCGCGAGCGCCGCCCAGATTGCAGGTTTCCAAGGCGTCGTAGTAGGACAGGCGCGAAGCGGTGTCGCCAGGTATGTTCGCAAGCGGATAGCCGGCGCGGAGCAACAACAAATTCATGCACAACCGAGCTGTCCGTCCGTTCCCATCCACGAAAGGATGGATGGTCGCGATCCGTTCATGGACTTCGGCAGCAAGAACCACCGGATGCAGGGATTTTTCCCAGCTCGCAAAACCCTTAATCATCCCTTCCACCAACGGAGACACCTGCAGCGCATCGGGTGGAACATGACGGGAGCCGGAAATCAGGACGGAAACCGTCCGGTAGCGTCCCGCGTTCTCGTGGTCGATTCCGTGCAGGACCAAGGCATGGATCTGCTTGAGGATCCGCTCCGAAAATGGCTCCTGTCGCCGCACCAGGTCCAACAACAGAAGCGAGGCCTCGTGGTGGTTGATGGCCTCCAGGTGTTCCCGCATGGATTTGCCGCCAACCGTCAAACCCTTGTGGATGACAAGATCCGTCTCGCGCAGCGTGAGGGTGTTCCCCTCGATCCGGTTACTCTCGTAGGCGTATTCCACCAGCAGGGCATCGCGTACCGAGTCGCGTTCCAGCAACCGCACCATGTCCAACCGCCCGCGCAGACGATCGATCTCGGCCAATTGTTCCCTCAACGGCTTCATTTGGTTCGCAGTGCGGCTCTGGTCCGAGTCCGTCATCTCCTCGATTCCTTGGTCATGGATGGCGCAACGGGCGTTGTTCATGAAATGGTAAGTCGTTCCAGCTCTTTGCATTGCCGGAGCACCTCCAGGTCGGTGGCTATGTAAAAATTCGGACCTGGCATCGAATCCACCTTCGCTCCCCAATCCGTGTCCCCCATCGCCCTGGTGACCGCCTGGCGCAACGCCCTGGCGAAGCTGGTCAAGAACTGACGTCGGCTCGTCGACGCTGATGTTTGATGGCCACCGAGCCGGCAGCTCCCAAGCGGGAAAGGCCTGCGAAGGTATCTTCTTGACGATTTTCAGAACGACAAATTCTGACTTTCGCTAGGCTTCCTGCGCGAGCTCTTTCAAAACTTCGGGATGTCTGGCGGAAATCCGCAGCACCGTGCGAGCGGCGCCGGTGGGTTGTCTGCGGCCTTGTTCCCACTGTTGCAATGTTCTGGCCGAAACACCGAGGAGACGGGCGAAACTTGCCTGCGACAAACCCGAGCGCGATCGAATCTCGGCAGGAGCGGGGAGCGATACATTGGTCTCCCTCGCCGACTTGCCTTCGCACATTTCTGCAACCGACTGGAGAAGTTCCGCCGCCAGATCGCGGCCAGCTTCCCATTTGGCCAGGCTATTTTTGGAACGAGGCATGGATCTTCTCCTGAACGATTTTGAGGGTTGAACCGGAGATGTTTTCGGTAACGTTCTTCCCATAGACCAACAACAGCACAAGTCGCCCGTCGGCCAACATGTTGTAATAGATCACCCTCAAGCCGCCACTCTTGCCGCGATCCTTGATGCCCCAGCGGACTTTGCGACAGCCGCCGGATCCGGGAATGACATCACCGGAATCATGATTCTTCGCGATCCAGTCAATGAATTCTTCCCGTTCGCTGGTCTCCCAGTAAACATCGGCTTGTTTGGCGAATGTCGGGGTTTCTACCACAGTCAGCACGTCAACAATATACGCCATTGGCGTATGGTACGCAACAGTTTTCGGCGACAGGTGTGTCATGAATCTCACCAGGAAGCAGCTTCCACATTATGACGTTTATGAAAAACCGGCGTTTCTAGACATGTCCGAATCGACGTGTATAGAAAATGGCGATTTCTATACACGTCCCCCCCCCTTTCACTGTGCGATTGAACCCCATCCCGTCAGAAAACGACAAATCCCACCTATGCAATACAGACGCCTCGGCAACACCGGACTCAAGATCAGCGAAATCACCTACGGCTCCTGGCTCACCTTCGGGACCCAGGTCGAATTGGACTCGGCCAAGGAAATCGTCGAAAAAGCCTTCGCGCTGGGCATCAACTCCTTCGACACCGCCGACGTCTACAAGGGCGGCGAGGCCGAGCGCCTGTTGGGACAGATTCTGCCCAAGCGCCGCCGCAGCGAGTACATCCTGGCCACCAAGGCCTTCTGGCCCATGTCCGACCACCCCACCGACCGGGGCCTTTCCCGCAAGCACCTGTTCGACTCCGTCGATTCGAGTCTCGATCGCCTCAACCTCAAGTACGTCGACCTCTTCTACAGCCACCGTTTCGACCCCGAAACCCCGCTGGCCGAGACGTGCGAGGCCTTCGACGACCTCATCCGCCTTGGCAAGATCCTGTACTGGGGCACCAGCGAATGGAGCGCCTCCCAGATCCGCGAAGCCCAAGTCCTTTGCCGTGCCAAAAACTGGCACGCGCCGGTGGTGAACCAGCCCTACTACAACCTGCTGGGCCGCGACATCGAAGCCGAAATCTTGCCTACCTGCGTGGAATTCGGAATGGGCACAGCCAACTTCTCGCCATTGGCGCAAGGCGTGCTCAGCGGCAAGTACTCGGGCGGCAAGGTTCCGGCAGGCAGCCGCTACAGCAACACCAGCCTCAACACATGGATGCACGACCACGTGGGCAACACCGAGTTGCTCGCGAACGTCGATCGCATCGCCGAGATCGCCGCCCGACACAATTTGACATCGTCGCAGGTGGCCCTGGCCTGGGTGCTCAAGAATCCCGGCATTTCCAGCGTGATCGTGGGAGCCTCCACCGTGGCTCAGCTGGAAGAGAACGCAGGCGCGTCGGGAGCAAAGCTGACAGAATCCGACATCGCGCAATTGGAAACCTGGTTCCCGCGCAAATCCTGACACGTCCACCAGGCACCTGTTCCGGACGAACGAAAATCGTCCGGAACAATATCTGGTCGCTTCAGTTCTAGCGGGTCGGCTTGGTGGAAAGATTTAGCTTCGCGCCGGTTCCGTCCAGCCTTCCGCCATGCGCCTGTCCACGGCTCGGTCGTCCCAAGGCATCGCTGCCCGCCGCCGCACGCACGATCCGCAGGCGTCGAGCGGGAGACACCGACGCGGATGACATGTAGACATTTCTTGTCATCGCGTCGGCCCACATGCGCAGGATGATCTGGGCCGCCGCGGGAGACGGATGGACGCCGTCCGCGTTGAGCAGTTCGGGGTGGGCGCGAAACATGGAATCCAGATTGGGGCCCATGATCAACTTGTTCTTCTTGGCCAAGGAATCGATGGCCTTGGGGTATCCGGGATGGACCTGCCATTTCCCTGAGGTGCGGGTGGAATCGGTCGAGAGCACCCTGGCCAAAATGGGCTCCATGCCCCGTGCCTTGGCCGAATCGATGATCGCCTGCATGTTGCGCACATATTTGGCGAGGTTCCCGTCGCCGCCTCCCCAGGCATCGTTGGTGCCCATCTCGATGGCCAGGAAGTGGATGCCCGCCATGGCGTCCAGATAGGTGGTGATGGAGGACAAAACCTGACTTGAGTTGATGCAGGGCACGCCTCCGCGTACGAAGGACGGCGAGTTCGATGGAACGCGGGCATGGACCAGGTCGGAAAAATTCGAATCGGGAACCGGCGACTTGAACGTCATTTGGCTGATGCTTGTCCCCATGAAGAACCACGAGTCGGAAGCGCCGTTGGAGGCGTCGTACACTTCGAGCTCGTCCATTCGCCCCGAACCGGAGACGACCAGCATCTTCAACCAGCTTGCACCCGCGAACTCGATCACATGGGATCGGCCAGCCACGACATTTCCTGTCACGCGCACCAAGGTGTCCCAGGTTCCGTCCGAACCGTTGGTGGAATTGGACGAAGTCAGGATGCGGTAGGCGGAAGGATAGGTGGTTCCGTTGTTGCAGGCGCCGCTGGAAGGAACGACATCGGACCAATTGACGCTGGCATCGTTCCAGTTCACCAGGACTTTGGTGGGACCTGCGCCCAACTTCACCGCGGCCCAAGACCCTGCCGAATAGTTCCATGCGCTCCCGAATTTTCCGTCGTTCAAAAACGCCGCGTTGGAGGTTGGATTGGCCTGGAGCGTTTTGCCCGCGGAAACCCGTGGAGTGGGAGGCACGCTCGCCAAGGCGTTCAACGAAAACAGCAATGGAACGGATAGGCGGAAGGTTCGGTTCATAGAAGACATATACTGCAGGCACCCCGATGGGATCCCCCCGATTGCGCCTTTCGAACCGATTTTCCGTTCAGTGGACAGTACGGAAGTCGAGCCGGTCCAATCCAAGATCATGACAATTTTTGGGGAAGCCGCGGCTTCCTTGATCCCCTCACCCCCCCGTTCGGGTGGGCCCCCATCCAGGACATTTTGCGTCCATTGATTTGCCTACCCGTGGGACTAGATTGCGGGACATGGCAACCAAAGAGATCTCCAGCTCGGCACTTTCCGTCATTCGTCGCATGCAGCAGGGCGAAGTCGACAGCCATTCCATCTACCTCAAGGTCGCCTGCGGCGTGAAGGGTCCCAACCGGGCCATTCTGGAGCGCATCGCCTCCGAGGAGTTGGGGCATTCGCGCATCTGGGAGACCTACACCAAAACCGCATGCAAGCCCAACCGATTGCGCGTGTGGACGTACGGACTCGTCGCGCGTTTGCTGGGTTTCACCTTCACGGTGAAGTTGCTGGAAGGGGGCGAGGTCGCCGACCAGAGCGTGTATGCCAAGCTGGAGTCCGAGGTTCCCGAGATCGCCAAGGTCCGCGCCGAGGAAGCCGCGCACGAGCAGGAGCTCATCGCCATGTTGGACGAGGAGCGCCTCAAGTTCGTGGGCTCCATGGTGCTGGGCATGAACGACGCGTTGGTGGAACTCACCGGTGCGCTGGCAGGCTTCACCTTCGCCCTCAAGGACACGCGCCTGGTGGCGCTGGCGGGGCTCATCACGGGCATCTCGGCCACCTTGTCCATGACCTCGTCGTCGTACCTGTCGGCCAAGGCCGACGAGGACCCCGACGCGCTCAAGTCTTCGCTGTACACCGGCACCATGTATCTGGTCACGGTGGCGCTCATGGTGTTGCCATTTCTTGTCTTCCCCAACACCATGGTGTACTGGGCGTTGGGCTGCATGTTCGCGGTGGTGGTGGCCATCATCGCCGGATTCAACTTCTACATCTCGGTGGCCAAGGAGCTCGACTTCAAGAAACGCTTCCTGGAAATGTTCGTGTTGTGCATCATCGTCACGGCCGTCTCGTTCGGAATCGGACTTCTTGTCAAAAGTTGGCTGGGGATCGATCTGGGCTGAGATCAGGATCGGCCCATCCACTTCCAACTTGCGCATGCTAGGTTTTCAGGCCAGAAACACTCCCCGCAGCGATGCCGCGGGGTATCGGACCCGATGAGAATGGAGACACTCGGTTGAACACGCCATCGCCCATCTCGCATGCCGCATCCCAGTTCGTGGAGTCCTGGGGTTCGCTTGGCGTCTTGTGGGGACTGAACCGATCCATGGCGCGCATCCACGCGCTCTTTCTGGTGACCGACGATCCCATCGAGCTCGACCAGGTGGCCAAGGTCCTGAACATCAGTCGCGGCAACGCCAGCATGTGCTTGAAGGAATTGCGCAACTGGGGCGTCATCCAGCGCGTCCACAAGCCTACCGATCGCCAGGATTACTACGTGGCCGAGCCCGATGTGTGGGCCACCTTCTTCCGCATCGCCGTCGAGCGCAAGAAGCGTGAATTCGATCCCGCCCTGCACAATCTCAGGCACCTGCTTTCGGAAGAAGACTTCAGCGATTCGCCCAAAACCCAAAAGCGCCTGGAAGAGATGGAAGAGCTGTTCTCCACCGCCAACTCCATTCTGGGAGCGCTGTTGGCCAACGAAGCGACAGGACGCAAAGCCGTTGGGCTGCTGAAGAAGATCCTGCCCAAAAACTGACACGCGCCCCCTGCGCACCCTAAACCCCGTCATCCCCCAAGATTCGAGTTTTTTCGCGGACCCTATTGCTTTTTGCGCCTCAATGTTTCAGTTTATTCTGAACGTTCAACCTGTTCAAAGGACTGCAAATGCAATCGCGGAACGCTCGCCAACACAAAGCAGCCTGGATCCTTCTAGGCTTGGGCCTCTTCTACATCCCCTTGCTGGCACTGCACTTCGCCTTTCCCCTGTTGTTCGATTGGAACACCCAGACCACGGCGCTCTCGCGCGACAACGCGGGGCTGTTGTGGTGCCTGCACGCATGCGCCATTTTCTGGCTCGCCAGCATGGGAATCGCAACGTGCGTGGAGGGCTGGCAACTTCTTCGCAACCAAAAAACCAGCTTTGGACGGGGACTCTGGCTTTGGATGGCGGCGTTCTACCTGTTTCGGTTGCTTGCCGAAATCCCCTGTTTTGGATGGGCTTGGGACACTCCCTACATGCTGGTGATCCTGGCCGCAATCGCGTGCCTGTACGCCGCCGCATGGGCGCTCCTCGCCCCTGCACGCGCGCTTCCCACCCACCACCGCAACGACGCCATCGCGCTGTTGCTGCACTGAGGAACACCTCTGTGAACACGAAATTTCATTTGCTTCCAACCCTCGCATTGGTTGGATTGAACCTGGCCACCGCCCTGTGGGGGATCTGCTTTCCCGATGTCTACCACGATCCCATCGTCAGCGTCGATGGCTGGAATCGCGCCACCCTGTTCGCTGTGGACCTTGTCTCGCTGGCCGCCTTCTCGGGAATGGCGACCCACCACATGGTGCGCAACCGGGGGCAGGTGTGGAGCGCTCTGTGGCTTGGCTTGTGGTTCTTCTCGACCTACGCGCATTCCTTCCAGGTCTTCACCACCGGCCTCAACGCCAAGTTCCCGCTGCACTTGGCAGGATTTGTCATCGGTGCCTGGGGATCTGTAAGCGCCGTGTGGGAGCTCGTACCTTCGGCACGCCAAATCGGCAAAGGCAAGTCCAAGGCGATCGCCATCTGGATGATCCTGGTCGCGTTGTGCCTGGTAGGAGCCTGGAGCGCGGCATGGATCGAACAGCTTTCTTCGGGATTCGCGAACGCCCGGCAAAACGATCTGGTCCGTTCGATCGCGGCGTTGGATTTCCTCATGGCGCTGCCCGCGTTCGTTTGGGTGGGTGTCGGGCTCTGGCGCGGCGGGCTCCGCGACTCTCCTCTCCCCATCGCCTTGAACCTGGCCTTCGGGATCTACATGGCCGCGTTGGCGGTTTCCTGCCTGACCCAGCACGCAGCGGGAATTCCCGTCGCACTTCGCGAGCTTCCCCTATGGACAATTCTTGCCCTCGGCAGCCTGGCCTGCGTCCTGCTCGCCTTCCCTGGCAAGGAGCCTGTGACGGAATTCGTCAATCGACCGTCGCTTCCGTCCTGACCGCACCGGGATTCTATGCTTATCCGATGACGCTTTCGTTCCTGTTGTTCGCACTCCATGGATTGCTTCCATCGCTGAACCGTCAAACCAGTTGCAAAAACGTGTCCATCGACTCCTTGCGCGATGAAATCGTGCTCCGACTGGAGAGACAGGATTCGTCCTTCTTTCGATCCAGCATGGAACCGGGAGCGGAAATCACCTGGTGGAAGGATTCGATCTGCGGCAGACGCGAACGTTACGCCGCGAGAATGGATTGCCACCGGACGACGGACAGCATCGCCTACCTCCATTCCCGAGGCAGCCTCCGGTATCGGCTCAGGAACCAGCCTTCCGGCTGGGTTCTCGACCGCGCCTTCGCATGCGTTCCGACCGAGGTCAAAGCCATCATCGACGATCTCATGCGGCACGTCGACGATCTGGACGAAGGATATGTGGCCTCGTTCCTGGATTCCAGTCTGGCCGGACAAAAACCGTTCAAAACCCTCGGTTTCGTGTTGCACAGCGGGATCGGTTCGAACGCCCGAACCATGTGCTCCATGTCCGACGAGTCGCATATCCGCATCACCGCGCCGCAATGCGACGCACCCCATTGGGTCCACCATCCAGTCTTCGATTTCTCGAAACGGGATGGCCATTGGCATCTGGACAGGATCTGGGTGGAACCCTCCTGCCGCTGAAGGCCGGGTCCCGATCGCAGCGGCCTCGTCGGCCGGCACAACCAGGGCTCCAGCGCCTCCCGACCTAGCGCGCGACGGTCCTGCGCAGTTTGCGTCCGGCGCACTCGACTTCCAGAACCAGGAACCCGTGGGCCTCGACCGGCAGAACCAGCTCCGAAGCCGTCGATTCGACACTCAACAGAATCCGTCCCGAAGGGTCGCGCAGAAGTGCTGACAACTTCTGTCCGGCCGGAAGACCGGTCGACACCCGGATCCCGTTCGCGAGCGTTGCGATCCGCAGATTCGACAAGACACCGCGATTCGTCACTCCCGTACCCGCCTCCAGGTCGGACACCGCCACCCTCATGCACTCGCCCTGGATGGTGTCGTTCACGATCTTCCAGGCGCGCAGACGCCCGGCGCAGGCGCGCGGAAAGAACGTGCTGGTCAAGCGCCCACTCCGCACTTCCGACGAATCGGGAAGGATCAGCCAATCGTTGGACAATTCCTGCGCCATGCCGGGATCGTAGGCGCTCGACCATCCGCAGCGGAACGTCGAATCGTTCGAGACGTCCACCAGTGAGCCACCCGACGAGATTCCCAGGGTCCTGGAGTCGGTCTGACATAAAGTGTCGCACCCTTCGCAGCAGACCACGCCGTTTCGCCAGCGGTAGAAGTTCCTGCCGGTGGCGGCCCGCCATTCCGACGGCCCTGGGGTGCCCCAAGAGGCGACCGTGCGGATGGACAGATCTTCCTTCCATGCCAGATTTCCCGCGTTCCATTTCGTGAGCGGCCCCAGACCCCCCACCCTGGCGGTATCCCAGATCGAAATTTCCAAGCGTTCGTCGGCGTGGCCCCTTCCGATGCGCACAACCGGCAAGCCTTTGGCGATCTGCTCCTGAAGGGCGCTCATGAAATCGGTTCGGGACGCGGTACCGTCCGACGAACACGATCGCCACATGCATTCGTACAAAGGACAGGCTCTCGGAAACGAATTGCCGGCCTGGTTCACCAGATAGGTGTACTCCCGATCGATGCGAGCACCAGGCCCCACCGACTGGACTTCGCCGGGAATCCAGGATGTGATGACAGAATCCGTCCCCGCATGCTTGGGGGCGGGCGGGAGTTCGACCATGTAGCGGGAGGCCGTCACGCGGGAGCAACCGGTTATTTGCGGATCCTGGAACAAACTCCACCACACCCGGACATCCCGTCGAGGCACGTCACCCAGGTACCAGATGTCGCGGCCTAGGTTGGGCAGCAAGGTATCGAGCACCTTCACGGAATCGACTGTCAGTTTCTGACAAGCGCCGATCGAATCGATCTGCACCTGCAACCAGTTGCGGTTGTTGGTGTGCAGCGCGGTGAAACTCACCTTCGCGCTGTCGGGCGCATCGATTCTTCGCGAGGGTTCCGGTGGGTACAGAACTCCGGGATCGGAGATGGGCGGAACCGAAATCACCTCGGTGGCGCCCACACCTGGCACGAGAGCCAGAGCCGAGGAAATGGCGAGGATTGCGGCGAGGCGGGTCAAATGGAACTCCCTTGGGACGAACCTTCCAAGAATACCACGAAACGTTCCCGATCACATCCGGCTCAAAACCCGACTGGGGAGGAATCGTACTCGCAAGGAGAACGACGGAACAGGCATCACCGATGCGGCGCCGGATCCGATCGATCCGGTCACCGCGTCGTACGAAGTCAATTTCTGTCGAGTCTGGAAAACCTCATTCCGCCTTGCGGTAGAATCCCAGCTTCCAGATCTGGTTGTTCAGTTGCAGGTTGCCTTCGCCGTCATCGAAGCGCGTGACCACGCGAACCAGATACACTCCCGAAGACACGAACTTGTGGTCGGCTCCGGTGGCGTTCCATTGGATGCGGATCGTGCGCTCCTGGTCCTTCTTGGCGCTCCAGAGTTCGTTCAGACGCGAGTAGTTCTCGCTGGCCACCACGTTCCCCAGATTGTCGTAGATGATCACGCGCGCATCGATGGGTCGGTTCACGCGGATCTCGATGCCCAGGCATAGCGCGGTGTCGTTCAGCACCGTTCCGCTGGCGACGGCACCCGATTCGGTCAGTTTGGCGAACCCGCCGCCGGGAAGCCGTTCGAGCAGCTCCATGCGAGGGTTCGTGGCGGGAGGCGCATCCCACAAGATGGCGCCAGGAATTGTCGCGGAATTCACCAGCATGGGGCGGTACGGCCCCACCGAGAACAACGGCGGACGCAAGCCGAACTCCACCTCCACCCACGGCGACAGCGCGCCCACGCGGTTGCCCCATACGTCGGAGATGCGCGAACCGGTGGCCAGCCAGGCCAGACGCGCCGAGTCGCCGGTGTGGATGCTTCCCGAGACATCGCTTCCAATCACGAGTCGCAGCGTTGTCGGATCGGTCAGCACCCACGAACGCACCGGCAACAATTCGCGAACATTGGAGCGCGAACCCACCCAAGCCAGCGCATCGGCGATCCGGGTCGGTTCGTCGCCCACCCAGGCCTCGGAGAGATTCAGCACCAAGGTATCCTGCGCGATCTCGGCCGAAGCGTAGCGAAGCCGCGCACGCACAGCCACCGGCGCGATGCTGTCCTGCAGCGCGGCGTATCCGCGACCGCCGGTTGCCGAGATTCCCTCGGCGGTGCACGTGCCCACGCAGCCGGTGCGCCCTTGCGCGAACGGCGCGACCAGATCGCCCGTCCAGCTGGAAACGCCGTCCCAGACAAGATTTGTCGCAGCCACGGACTGGACATCCAGGCCCGAACCGTCGACCGATGTCCAACTTAGACGGAAACTGTCAAGCGCCGCGATCGCGGCCTTGGGGACCGAACGCGTCAAGGAGAACCGCGCGTGGGTTCCGCGGCCTTGGCCCATTGGGTCCAGCAGCCACGCCTGGAACGGTGCGACACCGTAGTGGATGGGTGCCCAGGGCGACTTGGCTCCTACGGTCTTTCCGTTGGCATCGACCACGTTCCCTGCGCGCACACCGGCTGCCAACCGCAGCGAGTCCCAGCCGTCCACCGCGCCGTTGGCAGGGCTCAGCAGGAAGCTCGCGTTCGAACCGGTGGGGACAACATTTGTCTGCGCAATCGCTCCGCCCAACACAGCATTGCCCCACTCCAGCCAGGTTGCCGTGGTCGACGCTCCCGCAACCGGCTCGCTGAACACCACCGACAACGTGTCCTGCAAGGCTCCGAATCGGTAGGTCGCGTCCAACGCGACAGGTGCCACCGAGTCGGCCAGGGGCCACTCGACGATTTTTGTCCCAGCGGCGTCCTGCAGCACCACCGTGCAACCCGTGCACGAAGTGGCTCCGAACGCGAACGCCTGCGCGATGGTTGGCGCCTTGACGCCGAACGATCCGTTGGACGGTGCGATGTTCCAGGAGCGCACGTCGGCGGCGCCCGTGGCGGTCTTCCAGTTCAGCACGGCCTGGGACCCCGCCATCGCACCGCGCACGAACACGTGCAGCGAATCGGCACGTCCGTCGCCGTCGGCGTCGTACAGGGCCGCGCGACCGCTGGGGCGCACGCTCAGGCGCACCCAGCGCGACGAGGCTCCCACCGCGTTGCCATTGGCGTCCGAAACCGCGCCGCCCAGGCGCACCCACGCCATGGCGTCGATGCCGCTGCCCGATGGCACCACCAATTGCAATTCACCACTGACAGATATTGTCTTATCCGCGTTGATCGCGGAAAGAAGCGTCGACGTGGTCGACCCGCTGTCCATGGCCAATTGCGCCCAGGTTCCGGCGGCGGCCGCCGCGATGGCTTCCGAAGGCTTGATCCGCAAGGTGTCGGGGTCGCCCGCAGCAAGTCCGAACACCAACGAACCTTCCACCGCCACCGGCGCCACCGAATCCTGCAACGCGAAGCGCCGCACGGTTCCCATGGTCACTTCCAGACGGCACCCGGTGCATGAAGTCGCGTTGGGCAGGATACCTGCGGGCAGCCGGAAGCCGTTGACAATTCCCGACGCCAGCGGAACGGTGATGGCCGTGTCCAATCCAGCTGCGGTCTTCCAGTTCACCACGGCCACTGTAGCCGCCGAAAGGCTTCCCTTCGAGGCCACGCCCACCGAATCGGGCGAGCCGTCGCCGTCGCGATCCAGCATCCAGGAACGCGCCACGGCGTCGGCATGCAACGGGACCCATTTCGAACGCGCTCCGGGCGAGTTGCCCACAGCGTCGCCCGCGAATCCGCCCAAGCGGATGGAATCGCCGCTCTGGACAGGATTTGTCGCAGGATCGATCGCGAGCGCCAACAGGTTCCCCGCGATCGCGACTGTTCCCGCCACCAGCGAAGAGGCGCCGGTCCGGCCGGTGATCGCGTGGGCCGCAGTGCCTGCGGGCACGGTGCCGGAAAACGCCACCAACGGTTCCGAGGCGCGGACGTACAGGATGTCCTTGCCGGTTCCTGTCGTGTCGTAGACCATCCAGGCGCTGTCGGCCACCGGAGCGATCCCGTCGGCCAGTTCCACAAGACGATTCTTGACCGTGTCGCCGTTGGAGGCGATTCCCCACACACGGCCCATCGCCCCGGTGCATCCTTCGGGCGGGCAGCTGGTGCGTGCGGTCGTCAGCGGGGCGAAGACGATGGCCACGGCCGAATCACCGGGAACCGTCGTCATCTGCGCGGCAACTGCCGAAGCCGTATCGGCGACTCCCAAAACGTCGGCCCAGCGCAGCTTGGCCAACGCGGGATTCTTGAACGCGGGCGAGATTCCGTCGCCGTGCACGAAGGCGCTGTCGGCGCGACCATCGCCGTCGCGATCGAACATGGTTCCGCGCGCGTCGACATTTTCCGTCACCATGGTGAAGTCGGTTCGGATCTCCTCGGTCCCGATCGAGATCAGGATGGTGTAGGTGCCGCTCTGCGTGAACAGACCCGACTTCTTGAGCTTGGCGGTGTCGATGGTGATGTGCGAGAACATCTCGGTGACTTTCAGTCCCACCGAGGCGTACTGCAGCGTATCCACCTCGTCCTGGGTTCCGTCGGGACGCAGCAGGTAGATGTTCGACCGGCCCGGCAATTCCTTGCGCTGCGAAGTCGAGCCTTCCTCGGCGCATTTGGATGGATCCAGCGTGGTCTCGATGGTCTTCACCTTCACATCGCGGGCACCGCCCGTCGATGCGGCGGTGTCGAACAGGACTTCCACGGTGGGCACCAGATTCATGGTGGTCTGGATCCCGATGTTCGAGCCCGTCTGATGGCGCTCCGAATAGAACATGTCGAACTGGTACGATTTGCCTTCCACCAATCCCAGCTTGTCCAGATCGATTTCACCGGGCATCTCGCCGTGCTGTCCGCCCAGGTCCAATGCCAGTTTGCGGTCGATGAAGATCCACACGTCGTCGTCGCCCTTGAACTTGAACGTCAGGCCGCGCACGTACTCGAACGACGCCTTGGCGTGCATGGCGAAGTGGTAGTTGGTGCCGTTTGCCGGGCCGTACGGCGCCGGGGTGGCGTTGTTGAGCGGAAAGAACGCCCCGTTCGAATACTTGTAGTAGCCGTCGGAAGGATCGAGCGTGAGCGTGATGGGGACGCACTTGAACGCGTTGATGCGCGTCCCTGCGATGGTCAGTGGATCGAACCAGTATTGCGGTCCGTCCTGTTCCTTGCCGATGTCGCAATCGATCTTGCCGCTCCACACCGGGCGTCCGTTGGCATCCAGGTTGGGAAGCACCAGGCCCTTGGTGGCGCCGCCACCCGCATCGGGGCAGTTGTCGGTGGTCTTGCCCTTGTTCTGGCCGGCCGGATAGTTCACGCCGGAATTTGTCTCGGCGAAAGGGGCGTAGAAATACGGCGAAGTGGAGGACAACCCTTCGGCGTAGTCGTAGGCCGAAAAAGCCAGGATCTTGGTGTTGCAGGTGGTGAGCTGGCTCGCGGGCCGCGCCACGATGGACGCACCCGACACGTTGGGCGCGATCAGCCAGGTGGTGTCGCCCACCTTGACATTTCCTGTCAGGGCGATCCAACCCTTGAACGACGAGATGGGCGACGGGGTCTGCACCTGGTTGCCCGTTCCGTACAGAGTATCGGCTAGCGGATGCTGCAGCACGATGCTGTCGGGAACCGCCCCTTCGTACAGCGGAAGCGAATACCATTCGCAGTACTGCGTGCTTCCCGCGATGTACCGCGCGTCGCTACCCTTCCAGAGGATGCGTACACCCGACGCTCCCCAATGGGGACGCTGGACCATCAGGACCGTGCGCACCGCAGGCGCCTTCGCGACCGCTGCCGGGGCCAATCCCGCGGCCGTGGGAGGCATGATCCAACGCTCGCCTCCGGGCGTCGCGCTGAAGTCGAAGACAGGACCTGTCGCCACGCCCGAGAAGCCTTGGGCATCCATGTACTGGACGCCCGACGAGGAGGGCTTGCCGCTGGCGATGCGGACCTTGAACGAGGTGTCGGCGGTGGGAGGAGCCCACAGGGTGGTGCTCTGCCAGCCCAACCGTCCGCGTTCCGGATACAGCGGATACCAGGTGTTCCCCTGCTGCACGTACAGGCTCTTGCCCGGCCATGGGTTGTAGACATGAATTGTCCCCACCTTCACGAAGAAGGGGTTGTGGTCGGTGCAGACCAGCTTGTCGCCGGTGTAGCCAGGATTGATGACGGTATCGGCCGCCGGCATCCGGATCCAGATGGTGTCGGCGTTGATGGAACTCACGCAATTGTCCAGGAACCCGGGAGTGCTGGATGAGCTCTGGTTGAGCTGGCCGGTCTGTCCGGTTCCCTTCCCGATGTCCATCTGCACCTTGGGCGGCGGCCCCGCCTGGTAGCGGTGGTTGAACGAATTGAAGTTCACCATCACGTTGACCATGCCACCGCGGAAATTCCCGGTGTTGAAACCGGGCTGCGCGTACCAGAATCTGTCCATGGTCTTGGGCAGACGCAAACTGTCGGGCTTGCCCGTGTTGTCGTAGCTGGTGTTCACGCGGATGGGCGGTGCGTACGCCTTGGTCCGGGTCAGGATCAGGTCGGTCTTCCCGAAATAGAAGCCTTGCGCCGCCTTGCCGGTGTCGCCGTAGTGCGGAATGCTCACCTGCGTGATGGACACGCTGTCCAGATTCCCCTGGTACCAATCGGTGAGCCACATCAGTGTCTTGTCGGCGCGGGCCGGAGCGGCCACGGCGGCAACAATGGCCAATATCGCGAAAAGGGCAGATTTCTGAGTGACGGTTCGAGTCCGCATGGGTCGATTCCCCGGCTTTGGAGAGGGACAGATTCGCAACGAATGGAATCCGGAATGAACCACGAACCTACCGTCCCCAGCGCTCCATTTCCGCCCGATCGGAAAGATTCCGGACAGTGCACGCAACGCCTGCGTTCATTTCACACAACGTGGCGCAAAACACCCATCACGAATGTTCCGGAAAATTGTATGCTCGCGGCGCTTCGCTGCCGCCGCGTCAGATGAGCTTTTCGATCTCGGGGCCGATTTTGTCGGGCTTGGTGTTCGGGGAAAAACGCTTCACGACGTTCCCTTTGCGATCGACCAGGAACTTGGTGAAGTTCCACTTGATGGCTTTGCGCCAAAGGAATCCGCGCTTTTCCTCCTTGAGATGCTTCCAAAGGGGATGCGCGAAACTTCCGTTCACCTCGATCTTCTGCGAGAGCGGAAAGGTCACACCGTAGTTCTTCTGACAGAAATTGGCGATCACGTCGCTGTTGCCGGGCTCCTGGTGACCGAACTGGTTGCAAGGGAATCCAATGACGACAAGTCCCTTCGACGCGTAGCGCTTGTGCAGCGCCTCCAACCCCTCGTACTGCGGGGTGAGCCCGCATTCGCTGGCGGTGTTCACGAGAAGCAGCACCTTGCCGACATGGTCGGCCAATCGGATTTCGCCTTTGCCCAGGGCAGGCACGGTGAACTCGTGGATCTTCGACATCGTAGGCTCCTGGAATGGTTCGCGATCGAGCTTAGTGTACATGGTTCGTTCGGATGCACCCACGACTCTACGGCTCCGCCTCCCGGATTCGGCTATCGATGGAAAAAACTGTTCGGTGCGCGTTTGGCCAGCTGGATGCAGTTCCCCCATGGGTCGCGCAAGGCCACGGTCTGGTCGCCGTTGCTGGCGAGCGCCGAAAGCTCGTAGAGCGTGGCCCCCGCCTCCAGCAGGTACTTGGTGTCTTCGTTGGGGTTCTCGCTCGTGAAGGCCACGTGGAGCTGAAGCGGATCCGAAAGTTCGTCGGCGGTCGAGATCCGGTCGTGCGAGCGCCAGAATTCGAGCACTGTGCCGTTTTCGTTGCGCACGAAGGCGTTCGCCGCATCCCGGTTTTCGGCCACGTGAAGAATCTCGAAACCGAGGACGCGCCGATACCACTCGGCCGCCGCCTTGGGGTCGGACACCGCAAAGCCGATGTGCTCGAGTCGAAACTTCTTCATGGTGGTCTTCCGTGAACAGGTCGGATCGCACGGCTTCGTGAGCCGTAGCAGGAAAGCTAGCGCATCGAGACCGTTCCACCGAAGGTTCCGCCCATCCCCTCCATTCGCCGAATTGTGCTAACGTATCCGTCCATGTGCGGCAGGATGATCGTCAAGATCCAAGGGAAGGCGTACTTCCACCAGTTGTCGAGCCAGGACAACGCCTGGGAATACGTGCCCGCCCCGGCCAAATACGACGATCTTCCGACGGAATCCGTCGAACGCGAGGTGGCTCCGACGCAACAGGTGCTCGTGCATCGGGTCGACGGGACGGAAATCGTCCCCGATTGGGCATTCTGGACCCTGGTCCCCCCGTGGACCGAAACGCTCACCGGCCTGTCGCGTGCGTTCGACGGGTCGCCGCGCCTGCTTGCGCCGCCACGCACCCATTTCAATTCGCGCAAGGACACCCTGTTGCGTTCCAAGGGTTGGCGGAATCTGCTGCGGACCAATCGCTGCGTCCTGTTCCTGGAAGGCTTCCTGGAATGGTCCGACGACGAAATGCTCGGTTCGGGACAGAAATTGGTCGGTCGCTACAAGCTTGCCGATTCGTCTCCCATGCCGGTGGCGGGGATCTGGTCGAACGCGAAGACGGAAAATGGAAACCTGCTCACCTGCTCGGTGATCACCTGCGAACCCAACGAGCTTTTGCGCCGACTTCCCCACCATCGCATGCCGGCCATCCTGGAGGGCGACCAGCTGCGACGATGGCTCGATCCACGCACTCCGGAGCCGGAAACCTTGCTTCGCCCACTGGCGGAAGCAAGGATGCACGCGACCGTGAAGCCCCTCCGACCGGCACCTCCGCCTCCGCTCCAACAATCGCTGGGACTTTAGACCAGACTCCCCACTTTCGTGATTGTCGCTCCAGAAACCGCTTGCTGCCTATACTCCAATTCGGTATACTCCAAATTAGAGTATCGAGTTCTTCACGCAAGAGGTGCCATCATGGATGTCTACTGCTTCGGTCATGTCAGCACCGGCCGCATCCTGCGGATCAAGGATTCGTTCCCTGCTCCCGACGGCTACGGTGAAGTGGTGGCCGATCTGGAAAACCATGCCGGAGAAGCCACCGGAAGCGCGCTGGTCCTGGCCAAACTGGGGATGTCGGTGCGGCTGGACGGAAATTGGATCGGCGACAACGAGCCATGCCGACGCACCGTGGCCTTCCTGGCCTCGCGGGGCATCGAGGTTTCGGGGCTGCGCGTGGAACCCGGATACGCGGGCGTCCAGGAGATCGTGATCACCGACGGCGCGACAAGAACCGTCTTCGGTCGCTATTGCGACCTGCTGTTCACTTCGCGGCAATGGGATCTCCCCGACATCGAGCGGATGCGCGGCGCCAAGCTGGCCATCGTAGATCCCGCCTTTGGCGAAACCACCCTGGCCGTGGCGCGGATGGCTCGCGAACTTGGAATCCCGCTGGCCACTTGCGACACCGGCCCCGACGGCGAGCTCGCCGGAACGGCCGACATCCTGGTGGTCTCCAACGAATTCCTGCACCGCGAATTCCCCGACGCGGTGGCGCACGGAGCCGCCCGCGAAGCG
>JBDKGS010000004.1:0-53084 GCA_039798065.1 Fibrobacterota bacterium
ACCCCGGCTCAGGCGGTGCGGATCAG
Source organism: Fibrobacterota bacterium (assembly GCA_039798065.1). Classification (GTDB taxonomy): domain Bacteria; phylum Fibrobacterota; class Fibrobacteria; order UBA5070; family UBA5070; genus UBA5070. The sequence goes on from JBDKGS010000004.1 coordinate 27, forward strand.
TTCTGCAGCAGGGCCTTTTCCAGGACTTCGGCTTGGCGCTTTTGGGTGGGCCAGGTCATCACGCACAGCACCAGGAAGGCGATCATGGGCACCACGCCGGTGGTCATCATGCTTGGCTGGGTGGCCAACAGGTTGCCTTGGATGGCGATCTGCACCGACAACAGGCACAGAATGGGGCCGGCCTCCCAGGCGCCGGTGCGCATCACCCAGGCCTTGCGCAGGTGGTGGCTGATCTTGTCGGCGTCGGTTGCCTGCTTGGCAAGCGCTGCCGGGCCGCGAAACGGCGCATCCAGAACTTCCAGCAGGGCGTCGCGCGTGGTGCGTTTCTTGAACAGCCACAACCCGACGGCGTAACCCGCCACCCACAAAAGCATGCCCACCATCCCCACGATCTGCACCAGGCCCATCGCGCCAGGATTTGTCGTCATGGGACGCGCCAGGGCCGTCATGGTGGATACCACCGCCGCCGAAACGAGGAAGGCCGCCTGCACGAACTGCGCGGGGCGAACCAGTTCCACCGTGGTGAAGCGGGCGATGTCTTGTGGGGAGATCCGTCGGTTCTTGAAGTTCTTGTTCACTTGACTTCCAAAAGTACCGAATTCTTTTGCGCCGAGACCACGGATAGCGTGTTTTGATCTTCGTTGAACATGCGGCTATCCAGGTAGTTGCAGAAATCGTCGACAGTACCCTGCCAGGTTGCATCCAGAGTGAGCACTCCGTTTTCCAGCTTTCGACCCGAAATTTTCTGTGCTTTTGCCTGAATTTCGGCTGTGGCGGCCACCGAAGCCTTGTAATTGGGAATGCCGCGGATCTTGACGTTGATGACTGTCAGTCCGTGCGGCTTGTTGCTCCATGCATTCAGCATCCGGTCGAGAAGCCCGTTCTGGAGGGTCGTCTTGTGGACGGCTTTCCGCGTGGCCAAATTCCGCGCGGTACCTGAATTCAGATGAATGTCGACGGCGGATGCCTCTTGTGACGCCAGGATCGTCCGGGTGCTTGCATCGATGGCGTGGAGAACGAGGTTGGCGCCGCTTTTTCTCATGTTGGTGTTTTGGAACATGGGGTGACCCGACACGTCGTGGTCGTCGGTGGTGCAGCTACCGACAACGATGATTTCCGCGTCGAGTTCGAGTGCGAGCAGGGAAGCCGCCTCGACATCGCCTCGAGTCGCACGGGCGAACTTCGCCGAATCGCCAATTCGCAGCGCCATCACCTTGAATCCACGCCGATGCAACTCGGCAGTCAGGGCTTCGGAGGCCATGCTGTTGGGCGCCTGTTTTCCCGCAAAGGCACTGGCGATCAGGACGCCGATCGTTGGCTTGGAGGTCGATTCGACCATTGCTTTCGTGAGACTCCGACTGGAATCCCGCGATGACGGAATCTGGGCGTGGACGGAGAGCGCGACAAAAAGCGTCAAGGCCGATGCGGAAAAACGACCCTGGGTGCGCAAGCGCTGCTACTTGACTTCCAGGAGGACCGAATTCCCCTCAACGGAAACAACCGAAAGCTTGTTTCTGTCCTTGTTCACCTTGTGGTCGTCCATTTCCTTGCAGAAATCGTCGGCGGTTCCGCGCCAACCCACGTCCAAGAACAGGATCTTGTCGGACAATTTCCGGCTATCCACCTTCACGGCCAGGGCGCGGATCTCCTCGGTCACGATCTGCGAAGCCTGGTAGTTGGGGATGTTCTGGATGCGCACGCGCAACAGGTTCCCGTTGTTGGCTTTGTCCTGCCAGGCCTTGATGAGCTGGTCGATCAGGCCGTTGCCGTTTTGCTGTTCCACCAGCTTCTGGGTGGCTTTTTCCAGCGCCTTGGTTCCCGCCACCGTGGCATTGGGGTGCACCATGGGGGCGTCGCCGGATTTCGAAGCCAGGATTTCCTTGGTGTTGACGTCGATCGCCTTCAGGGCCAAAGCTCCCGAGGCCGACTTCATGCCGCTGTTCTGGAAATAGGGATTGGCCGACATGTCGGCTTCCGTGGCGGTTGCCGTGCCCACGATGACGACTTCCGCACCCAGTTCCGCACCCAGTTCGGAGGCGATCTTGAGGTCGCCGCCGGTGGCCATGGCGATTTGCTTGGCGCGCTTGGCGCGAAGGGCGTCCGACGGTTCCACCACCTCGAACTCGCGCGACTTGAACGAGTTGATGATGGCAATTTCCGTCGTGCCGTCGGCCACCAGGTTGCCCAACACGGTTTCGTTGACGATCACGGCCACACGGGGGTTGCCCACCGCCGATCGCAGGATGGCCAAAGCCATGAGGTCCTGACGGATTTCGGCTTTGGACACCACCGCTTTCACGGAGACTTCCCAGACCCCGTCCGGGCCTTGGGTCTTGTTGATCACTTCCGACGATTTCACCGCACCCTCGGTGCGGGTCAGGACCAGGTCCTTCTTCGTCTGGAAATTCTCGATTTCGGTCTGGCTTGTCACCACTTGGCCGATGCCCTTTTCGATCGCCGCACGGTTGGCGGCGCGCGTGGCGGCATCAACGGTCGGGCCGTAACCCGTACCTTCGACGGTCAGATCCTGGGCATGCAACGCTCCGGCGACAAAAATCGCCAGTGCCAAGTGGCGGATGTTCACTTGCGGAGCTCCTTGATGAGGCGGATGGTCAGCAGCGCGTCGGCGCCCGAGACGGGCTTGAGCGCACCGAAGGTGCCGTCAGAATTCGGTGTCATCACGTTGTGGTCAACGGCATCGCAGATGGCGTTGAAGTAGGGGCTACCGGTACCCACATCGGAGAAGCGCGAGGGGCCGCCGATGTATTTGGTGGCCAAGGTCTTGTCGCCCAGCGCCACCATCAGCGCGTCTTCGGCAAGCAAGGCGAATTCGGCGCGGGTGAGGGCCAGACCGGGCTTGAAGGTGCCGTCGGGGTTCACCTGCAAGCCGCGCATGCCAAGCTTGAGGGCGTCTTCGATGAAGTTCTGCGCCCAGTGGCCCGAAATGTCGGAGGCGGCGGCCTTCACGACCGGAGCGTCTTTCATCTCCATCGGGTTTGGAGCAGCCTTGTAGCCGGTGTCCACATTGGCGCCACGGGTGCGGGAAAGCAGGCGGTCGAGTTCGAGCTCGGCGATGTACAACGCGGCGGCGTCAGAACGTGTCAACGAATCTACCAGGGCGATCTTCTTGCCCACGCGAGTGCCGGGAGCGGCGCGTTCGATCTTCTGGATGCGCGCCCATGCCTCGTTGGCGGGAGTGGTGTAGCCCTTGTCGATATCCAACACCTTGCGGAAGGCGTCGCCGGCTTCGCGGAACTTGTAGCCCCACTGGCGCACGGTGCCCAAACGGTACCAGGTCTCGGAGTGCTTTTCGTCGCGCTTGAGAGCCTTCGAGAAGGCTTTCTCGGCATCTTCCATCCAGTCTTCCGGATCCTTGCCCTTGTTCTTCTCGCCGATGAACACGCCGCGCGCCATGAATCCGTCGGGGATCTTGTCGTCGCGATCGATGGCGTCGTCGATGCGCTTCTCCGCATCCTTCCACTTGTGTTCGCGGGCGTCCAGCATGCCCAGGCCAGCCAAGGCCGGAGCGTACTTCTTGTCGAGCTCAAGAGCCAGCGTGTATTCCTTGCGGGCCCGATCGTTCTCGCCTGCGTCGTAGTACTTCTTGCCGGCGTCGGCGTGGGTGCGGGGGTCGTCCATCATGCCTTGCGACTGACGTTTGGGACCGCATGCGGTGAGGAGCAACGGGATGGCCGTCAAGGCCAAGAGAAGTCTGGGCTTCATTGGGATGGTCTCCGGAGAATCTATTGGGGAGTGAGGAAAGATCAGTCGACGACGAAGACCACGCGGGCTTCGGACAGGAACTTGAGGTTCTGGGCTGCGCTCTTGACGGCCAGGACGTCTTCGGCCGACAGGACAGCATCTGTCTTCGCGGCGCCGTCGGCGCGCACGGCCTTCACCACGGCGGGGTTGTCGCCAATGCGATCCTTCATGCCGCGGGCGCCGTCGACAGATTTTGCGTAACCGGCCATGCCGTACTTGACGGCCCATTCACGCGAGACGTTGGCCGATCCGTACAGTTCCTTGCCGTCGGCTTCCAGCACGCGGGGAGCCAACGCGGGAAGGATGCTCAGGCCGCGGGCGTCGATGACGAGTCCGGTGTACACCGACGAGCGCAGATTGGCGGGAGCCGAACCTTTGCCGTCTTCGCCCCAGCTCCAGGTCTTCACCGAGGGCTGCGCCTGGATGGTGGCGGGCAGCACGATGTCGCCCACGCCGTCCAGCGGAATCTGCACGTTCACTTCCACGGTCAGATCGTCCATGTAGTGGGGCTGCGAGAACTGGAAGCCCTTCACGAAGCCTTCGACCTTGGTCCGCACATTGTCGTCGGCGGTCATGGAGTTGGCGACGGTGGTGTTCGAGGTGACGGGCACGCCCTTCACCAATTCCAATGCGTTGCGCAACGCGGTCTGCTGCGCGGCGCGGATGGCACCGGGACGAGCGGCTGCCTGCGGGTGCTTGGGATTCACCGCTCCGATTCCCTTGGCGCAGACGGAACGTTTTGTCCAGTCGACACCTTCGGTGCAATCCTGGGCGCGAATGGCGGCCGAGATCAAAAGGGTGGTGGTCAGTGCGATGCGGATTGTTGCGTACATGGGTCCTCCGTGGCGGGGCCGTATGGGAATCAGATGATTGGAGTCTACTTCTCCCAAGAATCTGGCGCAATGGTGCATTTTATGTCAGGCGCCAGTCTGTGATGCGCCGCACACTTTCAGCCACATCAGCGATCCCAGGTCTCCTTGTCCGTTTTTTCCGAGTTCATCGTCCTTCTGATCCTCGCGGGAACCGCAGTGTACCTGGCCTTCCTGGTGGTTCTGAGCCTTGGGCTGATTCGTTTGAAACGCCCGCCCCATGCGGGGAAACCGTCGATTTCGGTCGTGGTTCCCATGCACAACGAGGAAGAAGGCGTGCAAGGAACCTTGGATGCCTTGTCGCGGCAGGATTACGACGGGACCTGGGAAGTCGTCTGCGTCGACGACCGTTCCTCCGACCGCACGGCGGAAATTGTCCGCGCCCACGGCCAACGCGATGCCAGATTCCGTCTGGTCCAGGTGGACGTTTCCGAGCCCGACATCCCGTCGCCCAAAAAACGGGCCTTGGCAAGGGGGATGGATTCGGCACGCGGCGAAATCCTCGCCACCACCGATGCGGATTGCCTGCCTCCTCCCCACTGGATTTCAACCCTGGCCGGATGTTTCGTGGAAGGGGTCGATCTGGTCCAAGGCCCCAAGCACATCGTGGGAACCTGCACGGCACCCCATCGCTACCAGCGGCTGGAAATGCTCGCGTTCGTGGCCGCCGAGGCGGCGGGCTTCGCGTTGAAGCGGCCATTCCTGGCTTCCGCTCCGTCCCTGGCCTATCGCGCCGAAATCTACCGGAAGGCCGGCGGATTCCACGGGTTGGAAGGCCTTGTTTCGGGCGACGACGACATGCTGGTTCATCGAATGATCCGTGTGGGCGCAAAGCCCATGTACGCCATGGATGCGACAGCTTCCGTCGGGACCCATCCTGCCAATTCCTGGCAGGAGGTGCTCAACCAGAGGGCGCGTTGGGCGTCCAACGGTTCTCGCTACGAAAGCGTGCCGTACGTAGCTCTGTTGCTGTGCGTGTTCCTCTGGTGGTGCTGGCTCTTGGTGGGCTGGGTGCCGTGGGCGGCCAGCATCGTGCCCGGCTGGAGCTGGTGGGGCGTGTGGGCGGTCAAGATCCCGTTCGATCTGGTGTTCTTGACGCTGGCGGCTTGGCGCTTCAAACGATGGACCGCGCTGTTGGACTACAGCTGGGCGTTCCCGCTGCAGGTGGCGATTTTTGTCAGGTCGGCGGTGGCGGGGCATCTCGGGTGGTTTCGATGGACCCGCGAGGCCGACGGCGGCTGAAGGCGTTCCGGCAACGCCATACTTGCTAACTGGGGCCCCACTGGCTTGGTCGCCGTCCCGACGCGGACGGCTCGGGCGCCAGTCACCCCAGACGCTGCGTCTGGCATTACCTGAACGCCTTCAGCTACGGGTCGGTCGGTTTCTGTCGTTGCTCGCTGCCCTTCGGGCTCGCTCGCTGGGGTGGTGGGTGGCGGAAAGCGCACGGTTGGTGGGTGATTGGCGGGGTAGACAGGTATTGTCGTGCTGGTTGCGGTGGGCGGTGAACTCGCCATGCTTCAAGATTGAAGGGTGTTAATAAGCACTCCGCTCATCCTGAGGAGCCCCAAGCTTGTCGAGGGGCGTCTCGAAGGGTGGGCGCCTCCCCGCGGCCGAGGGACAATATTTGGCGAGGCCGGGGGCGGGCTGCTGCGGGCTCGCGCCGGGTTTTCGCCTCCAGCCCAGGGGGGGAGCGGGTCTTGCGGCGCGGCGCTCGGCCCCGCCAGAATCTGGCGGGTCGGCCTGGCGGCCCCCTGCGCATCCCTGGCGCGATGGTTGAACCTTGCGGGATGGAATGGCGACTCGTCCAGTGGCGATGCATTTTGATCGCGTGCGCACTGGACGGGTTGCAGAGGAATTCCGCATGATCTCCGCTCTTTGGTTGTTCGCCATTTTGCCGACCTTGGCTTCGCAGGGGATCTCGCCTTCGGCATCGACCCTGGAATCGTTTTCGGTTCCTGCGCCCGACAGCGCGGCAGTTCGCCAGATCTACGGGGTCGGCATCTTCGCCAATCCGGCCTCGAGGGCAGCCGTGTCTGTGGAGTCGGGCGTTCTGCGGGCCGAATTCACTTTGGCCAGCGACAGCACCGAAGGGTATACCGCCAACGTGGGCTTGATGCTGCCGTTGTCGCCGGGCGGGACAGCGGTAGCACTCGCTTCCGAACGGACGCCCTCGTTGAAAATCGTTCGGTTCGAATACCGACTCTCGGACCGGATCGCGGATGTGATGAAATGGACGTTCGAATCCGAGCTCTACCCTTCGGTCATGAAGGGGAGTGAATACGCCGCATCCTTGTCGGGTTCGACCGCTCTGTCGGCCTCCTCGGACTGGAAGACGGGGCTCTTCGAATACGCCGACTTCGGCGGCCCGAGTTGGTTCACGGGGCCTCCGGCAGGATTTGTCTCGTTCGATTCCATCCTCACCCGTGCGACGGCGCTGCGGATCGAGCCCACGACATTGTATTCCGCTTCCGGCTCGCAGTTCGGTACGGTTTGCAACAAGTGCGTGGATCCGACCATGAAACATCTGGTTTTGGAGCTGCGCCGGATTCGGATCGACCGGGTCGGACTCGACGGAGATTCGACGCCTCTTGTGTTGGGACTTCCACGGACGCAAGTCGGAACATCGCGACGCATCGCACCTTCCTCGGCGGACATTTTCTGGCAGCACGGCGACTTGAGGATCGCGGACCCTTCTCGTTGGGTATCCGCAGGCCTGGTGCGGCTCGACGGCCGCATGGTCCGCGAACTTCCCGTCCGCTCCAGCCAGAAGGTCGAGCTTCCCGCCACGGCTTGCCGCGTGGTCCTGTTCGGGCGCGATGGCCGCACCGCCTCGCTTCCGATGGTCGGCATTCGCTGATCCGGTCTTGCGGAGGACAGGGCAACGATCTGTCCCGCCAGATGCCTTCTCTGACGGATGAGGGATTCGAACTCCAGGGATCGCTTCTCCGTATATTGCGGGTTCGGCTTTGAGCCATCTGGCGAAGAAGGAAGGATCGGGGTTATGGGGATCGAACGAGTCCACGTGGTTGGATCGGGCAAACTCGCAAAGGCCGTGCTGGATGAGTTCAAGGCGAAGACCGATCTGCCGGTCGTCGAGTGGTCGCGACGGGAATTGTCGGCGCGGTCGGTGGTGGTGCATGCGGGTTCGGGGCGCGAACTCCCCGAAGTCGTTCGGTTCTGCGAGGAATCCGGATCGACGCTTTTCGAGTTGTCCACCGGGAGCGTGACCGTTTCGCTCGAGCCTTCGTTTCCGCTGGTCGTCTGTCCCAACGTCGCGATCCTGCTGGTCAAATTCCTGCATCTGATGGAAATGGCCAAAGGCCGGTTCCAGGAATACTCGATCACGATCGAAGAGTCGCACCAGGCATCCAAGACATCGGTCCCGGGTACCGCGGTCGAGATTGCGCGGGCCTTGGGCGTTCCCGAATCGGCGATCGTATCCCACCGAGATCCGGCTTTCCAGGCCTCCTCCTTGGGCATTCCCACCGAGCACTTGGGGCGCCACGCCTACCATCGGATCAGGATCCAAGATGGCGATGCCGAGCTGGTATTCGAAACCCGCATCCTGGGGCACGAGCCCTATGCACGGGGTGTCGCGGGTCTTGTAGCCGAGCTGCGCGGCAGGCCTCTGAGTCCGGGGCGCCACGATGTCGTGGAGTTCGTCCGCGACGGCTGGATCTGAAACGGTCCTTGGTGACAGAATCCGATGCGTCAGATTCTGTCGCCAAGGATGCTTTCAAGTCAGCAGAGCTCCCAGTTCCGCTGCCGAATGCGCCGCCGGGAGGCATTCGGTTCCTCGGCACACCCAGGCCGCCGACTTCGCGCCGCCCGGATGTTCGCCCGCGAAACCTTTAGCCAAGGCTTGGGGCAGCTCGGTGCCGCCACCCAACACAAGCAGGTCGGGCGTGAGCGGTCCGCGGTGGAGGAGGGCGAGCATGTTCTGGTAGTCGGAATCCGTTGGGGATCCGTTCAGGTGCACCAACAAGACGTTGGGCGACAAAATCCGCCACGCGTCCAACAGGGACGAGTAGGCTCTGGGGAAGCGGGCCACGGCGTCGCCGCAGGCCGACACGATTCCTTCGGCCCTTGCGCGGTAGGAGTCGTTTCCTGTCAGGTGCCACAATTTGGCGAACAGGCGCGCGGCGACCCCGTTGCCGCTGGGGGTCGCGTTGTCGTTGAGCGGTGCCACCTGGGCGAAAAGATCGTTGCAGGATTTGTCGGAGAAGCGCAGGGTGGCTTCCCCCGGCTCCGAGAAGCGCGACAGAATCTGGTCGGCGAAATCAATGGCGCCCAGAAGCCAATGCGTCTCGCCGGTGGCTTGCCACAGTTCAAGAAGACCGTCGCCCAGGAAGGCCCAATCCTCCAGGGTCGCGGCGTTCTTAGACTTTCCGCCTTTCCACACGCTCCACAAGCCGTTTTCGTGACGCAGCCTGGTGCGCACGAACTGCGCGATGCCGCGTGCCTGGTCCAACAGTGCGGCATCGTTCAAGCGCGCACCTGCGATGGCGAGGCCAGACAAGGCGAGCCCATTCCACGAGGCCAGAACCTTGTCGTCCAGTCCCGGACGGTTGCGGATCTGGCGGGCGGTGAACAGGAGCGATCGCCAGGAATCCTCGCGGACATTTCCACCCACTGGCTCCGGAATGTTGCGCCAAAGGACGTTGTTGCCTTCGAAATTCCCTGCGGGAGAACAGTTCCATATCTTGGCAAAGTCGGTCAAATCTTTTCCAAGCAAATCGGATAGGTCGTCCCAGGTCCACACGTAGTAGGCGCCTTCCTCGCCGTCGCTGTCGGCGTCCAGAGCCGATCGGTAACCTCCCTCGGGATCGGCCAATTCCCGTCGCATCCAACTCGCGGTGTCGCGGGCGATCTGGGCATAGCGGGGTTCGGCGAAGGTTGCCGCGGCTTGCGCGTACACGCCCAGAAGCTGCGCGTTGTCGTAGAGCATCTTCTCGAAGTGCGGCACCACCCACTTGTCGTCGGTGGAGTAGCGAGCGAATCCGCCACCCACGTGGTCGCGGATCCCACCCTGGGCGATCCGGTCCAGGCTCGCGCGGATTTGACGGATTTCGTCTTCACCGAGTTTTGGCTCCGACAGGCACGAGGCCAGGAAGGAGTGGGGTGGGAACTTGGGCGCGCCGGGGAATCCGCCCCAGACCGGATCCAACGACAGAATCTGTTTGGCAAGACCCTCGCGCACTTCGGTGGTTTCCGGGAAACGATCGGTGCGTTGCTCGGAGCGTCCGGAAAGTTCACGGGCAAGGTCGGCTGCGTTCGATTCGATCCGTTCCTTCTCGCGACGGAATCCGTCGCAGACCCCGTCGACGATCTCCAGCCACGAAGGCATTCCCCCGCGTCGCGATGGGGGAAAGTAGGTGCCGCCGTAGAAGGGCACCTTGGATGGGGTCACGAACACGTTCAACGGCCATCCGCCCCGACCGCTCAAGCGTTGCACGTATTCCATGTAGACGGCGTCGATGTCGGGGCGTTCTTCGCGATCGACCTTGATGCACACCAGCTTGGCGTTCATCTCCTGGGCGGTGGCGATGTCAGAAAATGACTCGTGCTCCATGACATGGCACCAGTGGCAGGCGGAATAGCCAATCGAAATCAAGACCGGAACGTCCCGCCGTGCGGCTTCGGCGAAGGCTTCGTCCGACCAAGGGCGCCAATCCACAGGGTTGTGGGCGTGCTGGAGCAGGTAGGGAGACAGCTCGTCGATCAACCGATTGGGTGCATTCATTGAGACAACATCGCAAATTGTTGTCTCCTTGCCCTTGCGCGTGTATACAGAGTTTGCGATAAGCTTTAAAAATGTGAGTTATACCCACAAATATTGAGATTATTCGCAGAATAAACTCTATTTATGTGGGTTAGACTCGTATAATTTGAGTTTATGCCGTTCGAACGCGAAACAAGCCCACGTGTCCATGAAGTCTTCAAATACTTCCCCGCGTTGGTTTTGCAGGGTGCGCGACAGGTCGGGAAAACGACTCTGCTGAAGGAGCTGTTTCCCGAGGCAAAGAGCTTTACTTTCGACCCATCCGTCGATATCGCCGGAGCGCGCCGCGATCCTGATCTCTTTTTGCAGAACAACCCGTCGCCGCTGTTTCTGGACGAAATCCAATACGCGCCTGAGTTGCTCTCGGCCTTGAAACGGGAAATCGACCGGGATCGACGACCTGGCAGATTTCTGCTCAGCGGATCGCACAACCTCAGCTTGTTGAAGCAAGTGTCGGAATCGCTGGCCGGCCGCATCGCGGTACTCGAGTTGCGCTCCATGTCGTGTCGCGAATTGTGGCAGCGAACCCATGAGCCGTCATTCCTGGAGCATTGGCTGTCGATCGGCGAGATTCCGACATTTTCTGTCCAACCGCCGCCGGAAACCTTGTCCAGACGGGTCTGGCGCGGAGGATTTCCGGGGCTGATCGAACTGCCCGATTCGATGGTCTCGGTCTGGTGGGATTCGTACCTGTCCACGTACCTGGAGCGGGATGTCCGCCTGGTTTCCAATGTCCACTCCCTGCCCGTCTACCGCCGATTCTTGCGGTTGATGGCCGCGATGACGGCGCAGGAGTTGAACGCCAACGAACTGGGTCGCGAATTGGAAATCCATCGGGGAACGGCGCTGGCCTGGAAGGCGATCCTGGAAGCGACTTGGCAGTGGTTCGAGGTGGCGCCATGGTCGCGAAACGCGATCAAACGCGTGGCGGGGAAGCCCAAAGGATACCTGTCCGACACCGGCATGGCGTGCCACCTTCTACAGATTCCGTCGCCCGAGGCGCTGGTCGATCATCCGCTCTGGGGCGCGCTGTTCGAAACGTTCGCTGCCCAGGAAGTGGCGAAGGCCACACAGAAATTGTCGACGAAGCCCGCGTATTGGCACTTCCGGTCCACTGGTGGAGCCGAAGTGGATCTGGTGCTTGAACACCAGGGCCGGCTGTATCCGATCGAGTTCAAGGCCAAGTCCAATCCCACGGGCCGCGACGCACGGGGAATCCTGGCGTTCAAGGAATGCTTCCCGAAAGAGGAGATCGCCCCGGGCTTGGTGGTCTGCGCGGTCCACGAACCCCGCAAGCTTTCGGAACACGCATGGGCGATCCCCTGGTGGTGGATTGGGTAGTTCTCGACCTACCTTGCTTGCCATGAACCAGGATGCCTTGCTCGAGACCTGCACCAGCTCCTTTCCCGACACGATCCGTCGTTTGTCGGAACTTGTCCGCATTCCTTCCTGCTCGTTTCCGGGGTTCGATCCGGTGCATGTGGAGGATTCGGCCCAGGCTGTGGCAGCATGGTTTCGCGACATCGGCCTTCCCGAGGTCCAAGTACTCCATGTCGACGACATACCCCCGTACGTGATTGCTCGCGATCATCGTGCGGGCGCCGACAAGCCGACGCTTCTGCTCTACGCTCACCACGACGTGCAACCTCCCATGCGCGAAGAGCTGTGGGAGTCCAAGCCTTACGAGCCCACTGTCCGCGATGGCCGTCTGTTCGGTCGCGGCGCTGCCGACGACAAGGCGGGGGTGGCGCTCCATGCCGCATCGATCGAGGCCTGGTACAAGACATCGGGGACACTTCCTGTCAATGTGACGATTCTCATCGAAGGCGAAGAGGAAGTGGGCTCCGATCACCTGGAATCATTCATCCAGTCGCACAAGGAATTGCTGGCCGCCGACGTGGTCGTGATCGCCGACCTGGCGAATTACGACACCGGGATTCCGTCGCTCACCGTTTCGCTGCGCGGTCTGGTGGCCGTGGAAGTCGAGCTCAAGGCGCTGCGCCGACCCGTCCATTCGGGTCTGTGGGGCGGCACCGTTCCCGACGTGATCCAGTCGTTTTGCCGGATTCTGTCGTCGCTCACGAATGCCGACGGATCGATTGCCATCGAAGGTCTGCTGGACGGCGTGATCCCGCCCACGGAACAGGAACTGCTCGACTGGAAGAGCTTGCCGTTCGATCGCGAGAACTTCGCCGACCAGGGCGGCATCCCGGTTGCCGTCGCGCCCATCGACGGAGTGAACCTGGGGCGGCGCCTTTGGCGCACACCAGCGCTGTCCGTGAACGGGATCCAGTCGGGAACCAAGGGGAAGACGGGAAATGTCCTGATGGATTCGGCGTGGGCGCGCATCGGCATCCGCATCGTGCCGGGCATGGATCCGCGCCGCACCATGGATTTGCTCAAGGCCCACTTGCAGGCGCGGGTGCCGGCGGGAATGGAGCTTTCCATTTCGGAAGAGAGCTTGGCTCCTTCGTGGGGGACCTCAACGGAACATCCCGTGTTTGGCCTGGCCCGACAATCTTTGTCGGTGGGCTACGGCGCGGCTCCCGTCGCCATCGGGTGCGGGGCGAGCATTCCCTTCGTGGAGGCCGTCACCGAGGCGTTGGGCGGCATTCCCGCCTTGTTGGTGGGGGTGGAGGATCCGTGGTGCAACGCGCACTCGGAGAACGAATCGGTGCACCTGGGCGATCTTGAAAAAGCGATCAAGAGCCAGGCGGTGCTGTTTGGACTAATGGGTAACGCCAGCTAGTAGGTGCCTTCCAAGCGGATGCCGATCGGTGCCGAAGGCTGCACCCGTTGGACATCCGCCGATGCGAAGACCTTCGCGAAGTCCAGCCAAACAGTTCCATATCGATGGGACCATCCAACGTGGATTTCGCCGCGGCTGGCCAGTCGACCGCCACCGGCAAGGAATGTCTTGGTTGTGGTTTCGTTGTCGGAGAGGGTGTCGGTCCACTTGGAGCCGGCATCGGTTTCTTTCCAGATCCACTCCAGCGAGCTTTCCAGGTGGAGCCCGGAGCGGATGCCATAAATTGTCGTCTTGAGCGAGCGGGAGTTGGGCCCCGATGGATTGCCGAGCAGGAAGCCTTGATGGGTGGCCTGCACTCCGTCGGCCTGGTAGTGGGTGTAGACCCAGGGCTCGACATGCGAATATTCCACAATGGCGCCAAAATCTGTCTGCATGTGCCGCTGCGCCACCTGGGTTCCGACCGTGTAGGCCCATCGGTTCTTCCACAGGTCGTTGAACAGGCTGGTGGGTTCCGAAACGTCGTCGACCAGGAATTCGCCGTAGCAGCGCCATCCCCGCAGGGGGCGGATTTCGGCATCGAAGGCGAGTTCGCCGTTGTTGTCGTTTTCCAGTCCTTGTCCTTTTTCCATGAACAACGGGGCGAAAGGCAGGAACGCCGCGGGCTCCTGGCGGTCGTACACGATCAGGGCCTCGCTCGCCCCAAGGGTGAGCCAATTGTTGGCCAACCATTCGTACCGATGGCCGTAGAGCGAGCGCGAATGGGTGTTCATCCGGAACGCACCTGCGCCGTCGATGGCGAGGCTGGCCCAAAGAGTGCGCACCTGCAGATCGCCCCAACGGGAGGTCCAATCGAACAGGGGCATGGGGGCCGCGAAGCTTCCCAGCACGAGCGGATAGGAATAGGAAGGTCCCCAATGCTCGCGCGTGCGCCCAAGTCCGATCCGCCCCAGCCCGCTCTCGTACGACAATTTTCCTTCGTACCGGCTGAAGGAGGTGTAGTCCAGCCTCGAGTTGGCGCCTTCCGATTGGAATTCCTGGTACTGTCCGTCCCACGAAGCGCGGGAATCGCTGGTCTGGGCCGACACCATCCGGGCATCCACCCAGAAGGCCAGGTGTTCGGTTTGGCCGCGTAGCTCGCCACCGGCATCGAAGGCGAATTGGCCATCAGTGCCCGGGTTGCGCCATTCAAAACCGGCTTTGGGCTGGAACACCAGCGAAGAATCCGAGGTGCGCAGAAACGCAAGGCCTTTGACAGAATTTGACGTGTCGACGCCGGGAAGCGTGTGGCTTGCCTTGCCGCTGTCGAGGGTCTGCTCGTGGAAGGCCCGCAACAAGGGCGACGGCCCGGCGACCCGCAGGGTGCGCGGGTCGGACAGCCGCAGGTCGGGGGATGTCGCGTGCAGGTGTTGCAGGGCCAGCGCAAGAAGGATCATGTGACAAAAATGGTCACAAACGGGGAATGGCGGTGGGATGCGAATCGCCGACGACGTTGCGGGAAGCCGTCGGCGGAGGGAAACGCGTCTACAGCTTGGTCACTTGGAGGACGTAGTCCATCGTGGATAGATAGGTTTGAGGCTTTGTGATCCGGACGAAATACGTCGTCTGTCGGCGGGCTGCGATCGTCTTGGAAATGGCAGGTGCGGTCGACTGTGCGTCAAGTGGAAGGCCATCGATGGTGTACAAATCCATGCTGATGGCCCTGTCGTTCCACCTGCTTTTGGCTTCCACTCGGTAAGATGCACCTGAGTCGACCTCGAAGGAGATCCAGTCCTGATCGGTATTTGTAATAGACCGATGCTGCACTGTGCCGTCGGTAGAGATGGGTTTGGCGGTGGCGAGACTGCTGTCGTTTTCGAACGAATCGACCAGGTTTGGAACTACGCAGACGCTGTAAGCGAATCGATAGGACGATTTAAAGTGCAGCTCCTTGACAGTATCTACGGCTGCTGGGGCGAGCCCCGTATAGGACGTGTCATAGTAGTCGAACCAATAATTTCGATCTGGTTTGATGTTTAAGTCTAAAGGATTCTTCGGGGATTTATTGATGATCCGGACCGTGTAGGAAATGCCTTTCTTCGCTTGGAACTTGATCACGTCGAGGGTGCCGGTCATGAGGCGCTCTTGCGTCGTGCCGTCGGTCGGGATTTCCTTGGCGTCTTCTGGCGTGTCGTCCGGTTCGTATCGGTCGTTCGGCACCGTGAACACCTGGGGCCAGTACTCGACATAGCTGGAACTGGTCGTCGTGTAGCGCACGAAATAGTCTCCGGTGGATCTGGCCACGAAGTAGGCGGATCCATCGGGATCGATCGAAGTGATCGGCGTCTGAGCGACGGAGTCGCTGGAGAATATGCTCCTGCCGAGGTTCCGAGGCAACACCTTGTAGGTTGTGCCGGAATCGGCGTGGAACCGGATCCAATCCAGGTCTCCGCCCTTGATGGTGTGCCGGAACAGCCCTACATCGACAGGAATTGTCAGCGCATCCTGCATGGTGCTGTCGGGCTCGTAGTCGTCCATTCCCGTGTACCACGAGGGGAGTCGATCGAGCTTGAGCAGCCGGGTTCCGTACTTCACGATCGACGGGCTGGTGACCTTGAAGTAGTAGGTTCCCGTCTTGGGGAAGATGAATTCCGTACGGGATTCCGACTTTCGGACGACGGTATCCGTTGTCCGGGCCGAGTCGACCGTCCAGAAGGAGGGGTTCAGGAGCTTTGCCGAATCGGCGGATAGTACGATGGCATAGGCCTTTCCGGAATCGGCGTGGAACCGGAACCAGTTCTCGGTGATGCCGGAAATCGTCTTGCCGATGTCGGGATTCCCGAGGACAAGTTCCGTCGCCGAGGACATGGTTTCTGTCGCCGAAGACATGGTTGCGGTTGGAGGTTCCGCATCGATGCGGATGTCGTAGGTGCCCCAGTTGGCCGAAGTGATCGCCAGCCCTAAGTACACCGCTCCTGATTTGGTCGCGGTGAACCGGAGGAAGCCGCTCGTGGATGTCGAGAAAGGCGCGGTGCTGTCTAGGGTGTAGGCGCGGAGAATGGTTTCCTGCGCGCAATATTCCTTGTTGCAGCTCTTCTGAATGGAATAGGTGGTTCCGGAGTCGACCTTGAATCGGAAGCGTTGGATTCTTGGTGTGTAAAGCGAGCCGTCATACGCGACTCCATCGGTTGTCAGCGCAACGGCGTTGGCCCAGCCGTTGCCATCCACGTAGATGGTGTACGAGCCGTTATCCTCTGGCTGTTCGCCTTCGAGACTTGCGTAGATCGTATCGTAGCCTCGTGCCGTGAATTCGATGATGCCGTTGGTCGAGCTGGAGAAGGCGTCTTGACTGGAATTGGCGAAGGCCAGGAACTTCGTGTTCAGAAGGCAAACGGCTCGATCGCAGCCTTTCTGGATGGTGTAGTCGGCGCCTGGTTCGACGAAGAATTTGAACCAGTGGACATTTCCTGACGCGAGATTCCCCGAGTGGAGCTTGCCGTCGGTGGAGAGGAAGGTGGCTTGCGCGCGTCCGATCGGGAGGGCTGGTGGAGATGTCATTGTCGCGCTGATCGTGTAGCCGACGGTGTCGTGGTACTGGAAGCTGGAAGTTTCGACGCCGTCGATGGTCGCGCGCCCCTCGATGCTCGCGAAGATCGTGTCGGATTTTGTCGCTTGGAATTCGATCCGACCATTGGTGGAGGTGAGGAACGGAGTCGTCGCCGAGTCGATGAATGCCGAGAGGGTGCGCGCGTTCGGGCAGATCGGCTGGTCGCAGGCTTGCTGGATGGCGTAGGTCTCGCCGGAATCCGTTGCGAACTTGAACCAGTCGACAGTTCCTGACGCGAGTTTTCCGGAGTGGGACGTGCCGTCGGAGGAAAGGATGATCGCCTGTGCGCGCCGATCGGTGGTTTGGATCGGATCCGAATTGTCGAGCGCGGGATCGGTGGATTTCTCGCAGCTCCAAAGGGCGAGGGCGAGGAGGGCGGAGGTTAGGAATGGATTCTGGCGCATGTGAGGGGGCACTCCGGATGCGGTTAGAAGAGGGTCAGCGAAGGCCGAGGAAAAGGCCGGATACGGAAGCTGTCCGCTTGGATTTCGAGGTCGATTTGAGGATGATCGATCGATGGTCGGCTTCCAGGAGGTAGTCGATTTTTTCCGTGCCCTTCGAGAGGCGGACCAAGGTGTTGCTTCCCGAGCTTTTGAGCCACACCTCCGACGAGATGGGTCCGTGGTTCGGATGCACTTGTAGGAATAGGATGCTTGCATTCGTGGGGCTGATCGAGTCGATCAACCGTATGCGTTCCGTGCCTCCAATCAAGCCACTGGTGGAGATTTCACGTACGATGTCGTACTTGGCGCCGGGTAGCGAGTCCGTTCCTCCCATTTCTGGCAAGCGCCCGGAAATCGAGGAGCGTGATCCGAGTCGAACCGACAGTGCCGCGTCGATCTCGGTGGGTCCCAGATCGGGATCGTCCCAGGAGTGGGAGCTGGAGTTGTGCCCTTTGGCGACCATGGCCCTGAAGCGTGGCTGCGGTGCGCTCGAAGAATCGAAGTAGTCGACGATGGTGGCTTTCCCGAGGTGCGCCTTGGCACCGCGCAGGAAGAAATTGTCGAACAGGAAGCGGGCGTTGATGCAGTTGCGGTAGGTGATTCCCCGGTAGACATTTTCTGGCGTCGCCTTGGCGTGTTCCGGGAAATCTTCTCCGTACCAAGTGGCGATCTCGTTGTGGCGCGTGGCGGCGTCGACAGCGTCAAAGATCCGCACGGCGCTGAAGATGATCTTGCGCCGCTGGGAACGATCCTGCTCGGCCTGGTGGAGGACGAAATCGTTGCCGTCGACCAGCAATCCGATGCACCGCGATTGGCTGCCTCTGGCGTTGACTCCGATGGTGTAGTTCTCGAAGTGGTTTTGCGTAATGCCGATGGCTCCCCAATACGGGTAGGCGACATCTCCCGCAGGGTAGGCCCGACGGTCGGAGGTGTCGGGGTACAGCTTGTGGAATCCTTCCGACCCGATGTCGATCCCCATGAAGTCCGAGGCGGAAAAGTCGCAGCCTTGGATCTGGAGGCTGTTCACCCAATCGGCGGAGATGCCGATTTTCGCCTTGCCGCCGATGTCGCAATCCCTCACCTTGACCTGGGTGGTGAGCTTTTCCCGTCTTTGCAGATTTTGTCCACCCCAGATCCTTACGGCGCAGCCTCCGAAAAAGGAGCTGAAGGTGGACTCTTCGATCACCGAAAAGTCGTGGTTCACGAGATTCACGGCGATGCCCCGTGCCGCCGTGTCCCGCGAAACGGACGAGAACGCGCAGTTGGAGATGCGGGCGCGATCGGGATCGTAGAGCGCAGTGCTCAGATCCAGCAAGTAGTCGCCTTGGAAGGCCAGGTTTTCGAACGAAGCGTAGGTGGTTCCCAGCCGTGGAGCCCGCACCAGGAACCGCGACCTCGCGCTGTCGGGATCGGCCCACTCCAATGTCGAACCCGAGAGAATTCGTTTGCAAGTCGTGTCGGCGCAGGTGCCGTAATGCCCGAACGCGGTTTCTCCGAACAGGCGGATGGAAGCTGTCGGGAGTAAGACGGATTCGGTCAGGCGGTATCTGCCCGCGGGAAAGAAGACCGATTTTTCGCCGTGCTTCTCGGAGGCGGCAGAGGCGATCGCCGATCGTACCGCCCTCGTGGTGTCCGCTGCGGTGGTGTCCCTGGCGGGGTCGATGAAATCGGCGACGCTGACGAACCCGCATGGGTTGGCCGAGGCGATCGTGGTGAGCAGGAGGGAGAGTGGTTTGAAAGGAATGGTGGTTCTCAAGGCGAAGTGGATTTCGAGGATTGGATGCTCACATCGTACTTCACAGAGGGGCCGCTGTACCAAGGAGATGTCACCTGCAGATTGTATGTGGTCTTGCGCCGGGCGGTCGCTTGCAGGGTCAAGTTGGCGGCAGTACCTTCGACGACGTTGCCGATCTGCGAGCCATCGGCGGTGTACAAACCCGCACTCAAGGATGCCGCTTCGGGATTCGCGATGTTGATCGAATAGGTGGCGCCCGAATCGACATCGAAGGAGATCCAGTCGATGTCGGATTCTGTCAGGCTGTGGTGCGCGATGGTCCCGCCGGTCGCTTGCGACTTCGCGGTGGAGAGCGTGTTGTCGGATTCGTAGCCGTCGCCGGAATCGATGGTCACCGAAGCCTCGTAGCGGATCGTGGCGAGAAGAGCCGGCTCGTCGGTGTACGCGACATGCGGATCGACGGCGAGGAAAACGTCTTGGTCACGATCGGAAACGAAGCTGGTATAGCGGTTCCTCCATCGATCAGGGGTGGTGTCCCTTCCGGAATACGAGATGGAATAGCCCATCACGGTGATGCTGTTGGAGACGTGGAGATTGAGCCAGTACTTCTTGCCCGAATCGGCGTGGAACTTGATGAAGTCGTAGCTGCCGTTCAGGAGCCGATGCTGGATGGTGCCGTCGGTGGGAATGGGTTTGGCTGATGCGATCGTGTCGTCGAACTCGTAGCTGTCCTGGATTGGTGACCAAGCGCGTAGATCGTATTCGAGTTTTTCACCCAGTGAGCTGATGCGCACGAAGATGTCGGTGGTTGCCGGGGCGCGGTAGCTCATCGCGAGCCGTCCGCCTTTGATCGATGGATAGAAGGAATTTCCATCGGTCATTTGGAACTGCAGCAAGGTGGAGTCGGCGGCGTACAAGCTGAAGGTGTACGGACGCAAGGCTTCCCGGATGCCGATCAGGTAGACCTTTCCGGAATCGACAGGGATCCGGGTCCAGTCGACGTCGTTGGCGGGCAATGTGTGGTGCATCGCCGCGCTGTCGGGTTTCTGGATCGATGCGGTGTGCATGGTGCTGTCGGGCTCGTACTCGTCGACGCCGGTGAACCAGAAGGGGAGATGATCGCTGGTCTCCAAACGAACGGAGTAGGCGCTGTAGCCGTCCGGGTTTGTGGGCCATGGTACGAAGCGCAAGAAATACGTGCCGGTCTTCGTGCAGGCGAAGGCCTCTTCTGTCTCGCCAGAATTTGCGACCGCAAAGGATACGGGGACGGAATCGATGGTCCAAAACGAGGCGCTCTGCAAGCTCAACTCGCGGTCTGGATGGGTGAATTTGTAGGTCTTCCCCGAATCGGCATGGAACCTGAACCAAGTCGTATCGAAGCTCCAATTGTATGACGGTCTGCCGTACCAATGCGCCGCCCGAGGCTGACTGGTCACTCCGGGTTGGATTTCGATCGCGGCTCCCATCGTTTCCGCCTTGGTTGTGTCGTATTCGACGGCCCACAATGTGTAGGGGCCCGTGTCGTCTCCGGTGGAGCCTTGGAGCTTGATGAGAACGATGCCAGGAGCGGTGGTGGTAAAATTGAGAAGGCCGGTGTTGGAAGTGGCGAACACCTCCATGCTCGACTCCGAAACCAACGTGATCTTGTTGCCGATGAGGCAGGATGGGGTGTTGCAGCTCTTCTGGATCCGGTAGGGGGTATTGCCTTTGGCCAGGAACTTGTACCAGACAATTTCCGTCTTGGCGAGGCTGCCTTGCACGATCGAGCCGTCGGTGGGGATCGTGGTCGCGTTGACCAGGACATCGGGGTCGTAGCTGTTCAAGGACAACGACAGATGGAGGGATGTCCAATAGCTGAAGCTGGTATGAAACTTTCCGTTCTCGGTGGTCGTACCTTCGATCTGCAAGTATGCGGTTCCGGAACGACTGGCGGTGAATCCGGCGGGAGCGGTGGTCGACGTCAGAAAGGGAGCCGCCGCGGAGTCCAGGAAGAACCGGAATGTGGTGAATTCCGGGCAGATCTGGACGGGACAGTTTTTGTCGATGCGGTAGAAGGTTCCGGAATCGACGTGGAATCGGTACCAGCGGCTTCGATCCTTCTTCAGGTCCCATGTCCTGACAACACCATCGTCGACCATGAGGACCGCGTCGTTTCGATTTCCGATGCTCAAAGCGTATTCGTCCACGAGTTCCAGGGCGTAATTCACGGAGTCCCAGTATCCGAAGCTGGTCGAGACGACTCCGTTGGTCGTCGCTTGGCCTTCGATGGAGAGGTAGACGGAATCCGTCTTGACGGCGGTGAAGCGCAAGAGGCCGCTGATGGAGGAATCGAAGACGGTGTTTCCGGATTTCCACTGTGCTGTCAATGTGCGCACTTCGGGGCAGGGGCTTTGCGGACAGCTCTGCTGGATGCTGTAGGTTCTTCCCGAATCCACCGCGAACTTGTACCAGTCGACTTCCGCTTTGCGGAGCGTGCCGGTCTGAGGCGTGCCGATGGTTAACGTCTGGGCCAGGTTTCTTGCGACAACAGGGTCGGTGTTCTGGCTTGTCGAAGGACTTGTCGTTTTGTCGCAGCCCGAGATCACGAGAAGAATGCTGCCAACTAGGGGAAGAGCTTTGATGCGCATGATGGGGGGCTCTTGGGGTTTGGGGGCGAACAACAGGCTGTGTTGCGAAGTCTTCGCGGCGGGTTCACGAAGGTGTGGAGCAGGCGCGGAGGTACAGTCCATCGGCAGACAGAAATTGGCTAGATGCATCGGTAACCTAAGGACTGGAACGGGTTATGGTGACATCGTACTTCACAGGGGGACCGCTGTACCAAGGAGATGTCACCTGCAGATTGTAAGTGGTCTTGCGCCGGGCGGTCGCTTGAAGAGAGAGTGTCGCGTCGTAGCCTTTGACGACGTTTCCGATCTGCGAAGAGTCGGCGGTGAAAAGGCTTGCGGTCAAGTAGGCTTTTGAAAGGTTGGATACTTTGATCGAATATGTAGCGCCGGAATCGACATCGAAGGAGATCCAGTCGACATCGTTGACGGTCAGGAAGTGTGTCGACGTGCTGTCGTTCGAGGTTTGCTTGCTCGCCGATGAAAGTTCGTTGTCCGGCTCGTGGATGTCGTTGCGTTCCTCGGTGACCGAAACGCTATATGGCCAAGTGGTTATCAGGTAGGCAGCCGGGGAATTTGAATAGTCTGTATTGTTCTGGGGCTTAACCTCGATGAAAGCATCCATGGTGCTATCCGGGGCGAAGAGCTGAGGGCCT
The DNA here is from genome assembly GCA_039798065.1 of Fibrobacterota bacterium. Lineage (GTDB taxonomy): Bacteria > Fibrobacterota > Fibrobacteria > UBA5070 > UBA5070 > UBA5070. The sequence continues at coordinate 22,209 of JBDKGS010000004.1, forward strand.
ACACCCCGGAGGAAATCCATGCGGTTTCCAGGATAGAGGATGCAGAACGACCCGGTGCTGACGCTGACCCAATACCTTTTGCCAGCCTCGACATGGAACTTGATATAATCGTAGGTGCCGTTCAAGATGTGGTGTTGAACGGTACCATCGGTCGGGATGGGTTTCGCCGTTTCTGTCGTATTGTCGGGCTCGTAGGCATCGGAGGCAAGTGGCCAGACGCGCAGGTCGTATTGACTGGAATCCCCGTACGAGCCGATGCGGACGTACAGATCTTTGCTGGAATCGGCGGAATAGGTCATGGCGAGTTGACCTCCGACGGCGATCGGCAAACCATTGTGCCCCGGATTGGCGGACAGAAATTGCAGCAAGGTTGAATCGCTGGAATACAAGCCGAAGGAGTACGGCTTTTGCGGCTTTTCGACGTAGATCAGGTAGGTTTTGCCCGAGTCGACATGAATCTTGCTCCAATCGATGTCCGTCGGTGTGAGAGTGTGATGCGATACGCTGCTATCCGAAGGAAGATCGGATGCCGTATGCATGGTGCTGTCGGGTTCATAGTCGTCGACCCCAGTATACCAGTAAGGCAATCCGTGCTTCGATTCCAGCCGGACGGAGTAACCATTGAAGCGGCCCGATTGCGGCCAAGCGGCGATGCGAATGAAATACGTTCCGCTCTTAATGCAGGCGAAGGTCCCTTTGAGGGATCCATTCGATAAAGTTGAGCCTGGTACCGTGACGGAATCGATGTTCCAAATCGAGAGCGCATAGCTGTAAAATTCCGCTGTAGGGAAGGTGAGAGTGTATGTGCTTCCCGAGTCTGCCCGAAATCGAAACCAAGTCGAATCCGGGGCCCACCAGCCATCGGACGGAATCCTTTTGGCCAATCGAATAGGACTGGTTGAACCAGGCAGAACCTCGATGGCTGTGTTCATCGATGCCGCTTTGACGGTGTCGTATTTGATAGCCCACAAGGTGTACGGTCCGGCATCCTCGGAGGTTGCACCTTCGATTTTCACTCGTAGTACGCCAGGATTGGAATTTGTGAATTCGAGAATCCCAGCGCCGGTGGTCGCGATCACCTCTTTGCTCGACTCTGAAATCAACGTGATCTTGGTGCCCAAAAGGCACGAGGGAGTGTTGCAACTCTTCTGGATCCGGTAGGGCGTGTTGCCCTCGGCCTGGAACTTGTACCAGACAATTTCTGTCTTGGCGAGGCTGCTTTGCACGATGGAGCCGTCTGTGGCGAGCGTGCGGGCGCTCGAAAGGGCGATGGTGTCAGGTGGATCGATCGTTGGATTGGTAGGAGCCGAAGACGTCAGACTTAGGATGAAGCTTGTGATCATCCTATCATCGACCATCGTCTGCCCACCAATGGAGACGTAAGCTGTCCCGTTCTTCGCCGCGGTGAAGCTCAGATGGCTCTTTGAAGTGGATGTGGCGAATGGCGTATTGTTCGAGTCGATGTAGGCGTTGAGGAATCGATAATCTGTGCAGGGGTAGGAAGGGTATGGTTCGGAGGAGCAAGTCGTCTGCACGTTGTAGGTGATCCCGGATTCCACAGGAAATTTGAACCAGATCAGCTCTCGGTTGTGGAGAACGCCAGACTGCGAGTCACTCACCGCCAATGGCGTTGCGTTGATTCGGGCATTCGTCTTGTATCCGGAGGAGATCAGGGTCATGCTGTAGTCGGCGGAGTCGTTGGATTCGAAGCTCGTATAGGTGACGCCGTTCGCGGTCGATTTCCCCTCGAACGAGATGTAAACCGTTTCCGATTTGGACGCCACAAAATGGATTCCATTGAAGGTCGACGAATTGAAGGTTGAATTGGAAGTGCCCCAATAGGCGTTCATCGTACGTGCGAGCGGACATGGCTCGCGAAGACATCCAGGCTCGATGTCGTAGGACGTTCCGGAATCCGCAACGAATTTGAACCAGTCGACTTGCTCCTTCCGAAGGGTTCCTGTCAGGGGTTTTCCATCGAGGGGCAGGGCTCGGGCGGCGGATCGTGGCGTGATGGTCTTCGTGAGGCCCAGGCTGTAATTCGCGGAGTCCCAGTACCCGAAGCTCATCGATTCGACCCCATCGACGGTCGATTTTCCTTCGAAGGATATGTAGACAGAATCTGTCTTGATGGCGGTGAAGCGCAGGAGTCCTCCTGTCGCCAGCGAGAAGGACGTGATGGAGGAGCCCTGGAAGGCGCTCAATGTGCGTGCGCTCGGGCAGGGGTCGTGCGGGCAACCTTGCTGGACACTGTATGTGGCTCCTGAATCCACCGGGAACTTGAACCAATCGACTTGCCCGTCTCGGATCGCGCCGGAAAGCGGATTGGAGTTGGCGACCAACGGACGTGCGTTCCTGCGGGCTTCGACCGGGGAATCCACTATCCTCAATGCGACGGAATCCGTCGTAGCAAGGCTGTCGGAGCGCATGGCCCGCACGCGCACGGTCAGTAGATCGGGGGCGTTGCCGGGAATCGCGAACGTGGTGTCGGAGCGGCCTTTCCGCCAGGAGCCGGAGCCGATGCTCCATTCGTACTGGATGCCCCAGCCGGTCAGGTTCTTCACTTCGGCGTGGAGCGCGATCGTCGCTCCACGTTTGCCGGTCGGCGGCAGGGTGAACGTGATGCGCGGGCGCAGATTGTTTGGATCGAAGTCGGGGATCAGCAGATCGCCAGCCCGGCTTGTGAACGACAATTCCTGACTTTGTCCGGTCGGTCGGTCTTTCGCGTCCGTCGCGCGGATCTGGATCCGGAACGAATCGAGCCCTCCGGTCGAGCGGAACCAGGCGAAGCCGCTGAAGCGCTTGGTGGCGGTGTTCAGGTCGAGGTCGATGGAAATGGATTGCCCGCGCGTGTTCCAGATTTTGGCGACCACGTTGGTGGGCTGGGAGGGGATCTCGGAAAGGGCACCGGAAATGTCGCGCTGCACCAGGTACACGTCGGGCATGGTCTCGATCCAGGTCTGGACCGGAGCGGAGTGCACCAGGATTCCGTCGCGCAGATAATCGAGCGTATCCAATGTGCCAGTGGAGGAGTTCGCGGCGACGAGCGTGTCGCCCACCAGGGCGAACTTGCCTTCGCTGTCGGTGGTGTCGGAAAGGTTGGCTTTGCGAAGGTGCACGACCACCGCGCTCAAAGGTTTGCTTTCCTGCGTGAGCACGCGTCCGCTTACCGCGATGCTGCTGTGGGTGTCGTCGGAAGTGCCGCCCGATTGCGCCGACAGCTCGCAGCTGGCCAGCCACAGCGCCAGGAGCGGGAGGAGAATTCGGAAGAGTCGGAAGCGGGTGCTCATGGGGTGGGAGTCCTGGAGATTGGGAACAGGGCCAGACAGAAATTGTAGACGCGGTCGGGGGCGTCGTCGTTTTTGATGATGGAACAGACCTCCGAGCGGAAGTCGGCGATCCGACGCTTGAGTTGCTCGAAGCCCTTGGAGGAGATCGACATGGTATTGGTCGAGACGTCCTTGGGGTGCTCGTGCCTTGTGGTGATGGCCATCCGAGCGAGTTCGAATTGCTGCACTTGGAGTTGCAAGACCAGCTGGTCGCGGATGTCGTCGCCCGTGGACAATGCCTGGTCGGTGGGTTTCCAAAATCCGTCCACTTGCTGGATCAAACCCAGTTCGCGCATCAGCTCCATCGAGGCCTTCGCCTGGCCCGGAGTGATTTCGGGCATCACGCGCTTGGCCAACGCCGCCCAATCGTCGCCATGGTTCTCGATGGCGAGCACGGCCCGGAGCGCTCCGGTCCACCAGTTCCGGTAGTACTGGTAATGCAATCTCTGCACGATGGTTCGCGGAGTTTGGTTCAACGCGATCAGCAGGTCCAACGCCTCTTCGCGTTCCGCGGTGGAGGTCGCTTGGTTGTACTGTACCAGGGCGCGGAAGTACCTGGCCTCGTTCTTGGGCAAGTCAAGGAGTTCCAGGAACCGCTCCAGGAACACCGGGGTCACCTTCTTGCCGCCCAGAACATCGGTGAAGTAGCTACGGGTGTGCGGTAGGCCCAGGCGTTTGCTGATTGAGCTCTTGTGGAACCCCGGATCGGTCGCTTGTCGGGCCGCCTGCCAATCGGACAAGAACTGCCGGAAATCGCTGTATCGGTAGACGCTTCGGGAATCCACTACCTGAATATAGAGCGATTTTTAGGGCGATCCCCCCATTGGGCGGTGCCTTTTCCGTAGTACTGGCAACTGCAGTGCGCTCAGGAATTCGAGTCGTTCGCGGAGATGACAACGATTGGTTCTAGCTTGGAGGCTCTCGGAGTCCATCGCCGGATGGTGGCTCGACCCGAAGGAGAATTGGTGCCAAACAACGAGGAGCTTGTGTGGTGAATGGCGGTTGGGCGTGAATTACAGGTCCTTCGCGGATCTACCCAGAGACATCCTGGAGAACCTCCACAAGGTGCCCTCCGAGGTGGATCTGATCGTCGGCGTTCCACGCAGCGGAATGCTGGCAGCCTACCAGATCGCATTGCTTCGCAATCTGAACGTCTGTTCCGTCGATGAATTTCTCGCCAATGCCCCGTTGCAGCACGGTTCGACCCGAACCATCGGCGGGAGCCTCGACCGACCCTCGGATGCAAAAAACGTCCTGGTCGTGGACGACAGCATCTCCACAGGCGGATCGATGGCGGCGGTGAGACAGAAATTGTTGTCCGTGTCTTCGTCGCAGCAGATCGGTTTTTCTGCCATCTATGCCAGTGCGGAATCCGTTGGGCTTGTGGATGTCCACTTTGTTGAGCTTTCCATGCCGAGAATCTTCCAATGGAACCTTCTCCACAGGAGGAGTCTCGATTCAGTCTACTTCGACATGGATGGCGTGCTTTGCGCGGATCCCACACCTCAAGAAAACGATGATGGTCCGATGTATCTCGAATTCTTGAAAAACGCGCGGCCGCTGGCGCTACCCAGTCGCCGGCTGGGGGGCATTATCACAAGTCGATTGGAGAAATACCGCGGCCCGACGGAAGAATGGCTGAATCGCCATGGTGTGAGCTACGGGGCGCTACACATGTTGGATCTTCCTACTGCGGAAGAACGGCGCCGTACAGGCGCGCATGCGGCATTCAAGGCGCAGGTGTACGGGGCGCTGGAGAATGCAGGGTTGTTCGTGGAAAGCGACTCAAAACAGGCGCAGGAAATCGCGCGCAGAACGGGAAAACCGGTGCTGGATTACTCCTGGCCCGAGGGCGGAAATCTTGTCTATCGACGAGACCTGATCGCCAAATTTCGGAGAAAAGGCCGAAGCATCTTGAATCGTTTCCGTGTCCGCTGGTTCCAGCGCAGCCAAGGCAAATCGCTGTGAGTCTGAGGCGTTCATGAGCGCAAGATCGAATGCGCGCTGGGTGATGACTTCGCAGGTGTTCCGCATCCTCACCCAGACGTTGGGGCTTGCGATCCTGGCTCGCATTCTGGGGCCTGCCGAATACGGTTTGATGGCATTGGTGATGACGGTGGTCGGTTTCATCACCATGTTCCGCGATGCGGGAATGGGGACGGCGGTCATCCAAAAAGCTGAGTTGGAACGGGGGCATATCGCTTCTGCAGCTTGGCTGAATCTTGCACAGGGATTCCTGATTTTCGGTCTCCTATTTCTTGGAGCTGATTTCCTTGGGCATTGGTTTGCCAACCCCCGAATGGCCTCGGTACTGCGACTCCTCGCATGGAGCTTTCCTTTGTACGGAGCGTCGTCCATCCAGCAGGCGCTGATGGAGCGTTCCTCGCGATTCGCGACGATGGCGCGCATCGAAATCGTTTCATCGGCAATTTCGTTCGTGGCGGCAATCTTATTCGCAAAATCAGGGTATGGGGTGTACAGCCTAGCGCTGCAGACACTTATCGCGGCCGCATTGACCACGGTGCAGCTTTGGATCGCCGGGGCGGCCAGTGTTTTTGGCATTCCGAAATGGAAGGGGTTCGCGGAATTCCTTGGGTTCGGGGGGCGGCTGACATTGTTCAGCGTGGTGAATTATTTCTCGCGCAACGCCGACAATCTTCTGATCGGGAAATACCTCGGTGATGTGGCGTTGGGTATCTACTCCATGGCTTACAAGATCATGTTGTTTCCGGTGCAGAATTTGACCTTTGTCGCGGGGCGTTCGCTGTTGCCAGTCTTGAGTCGCAAGCAGGGGAATCTACGAGAGGTTTGGGCAACCTATCTGAAGGCTTCGTCGATGATCGCCATGCTTGCGGCGCCATTGTTCTTTCTGACCATCACGTTCCGATGGGAGGTGGTGCGTGTCGCATTTGGTGATGGCTGGCTTGCGGTACCGCCATTGCTGTTGTGGCTCTGTCTGGTTGGAACGATTCAAGTCCAGATGAGCCTAACGGGCTCTGTGCTCATCGCCCTTGGGAAAACCGCGCTTCATCTCCGATTGGGGGTTCTATCCGCTGTCACCCAAGTGGTGGCATTTGTAGCGGGGATCCATTGGGGAATGGAAGCTCTGGTCAAGCTTTATCTCCTGTCCAACATCGTCAATTCCGTGTTCGTGTATCCGGCGCTCTTCCAGAGCGTGAAGGGGAATGCTGGCGAGTATTTGCGTGCGTTGATGATTCCCTATGCGAGTGGCTTGCTGTTATGGAGTGTGTTCGCGTTTTTGCGCGGGCAAATGGTGTCCCTGCAATTGTCGCCGATTGCGATCGTGTTGGTTGGAGGTGCTGGTTTCATGTGCGCTTATCTGTCGCTTTGCTGGTTGTTCGCGAGATCGAACTGCCTTGACCTGCTCTCGATGGTCAAGCCAGGCAGACAGGTTGAAGGATGAACTCAAGTGCTGCTCCCTCTCGTCATTTCCTTCCCTCCATCGAAGGCCTGCGCGCGGTCGCCATCCTGATGGTCGTGGCTTTCCACGCGCGGGTTCCAGGCTGCACGGGAGGGTTGGTCGGCCTCACGTTTGGTTCACTGCTCGTCAGCTTGGCTGTCACCCAACGCCATTCGCAAATCTGGTCGTTCTATCTCCCCTTCACACGTGGCTGGGAATTCGGTGCCGGTGCCGTCTTGGCCATCTGGCAAGAGGAAGCATCCCTTCCGAGATCGCGCTGGACAGATCTCCTGGGCTGGTCGAGTTTCCTGGGGCTTCTCGCGCTGCTGCCACTGTTCCCGGCAGATCGCCATCCAGGCTTGGTGACCTTGGCTCCTGTGATGGGCGCATTGGGTTGTATCGCAGCCTCGGGGAGTTCTCGGTTCGGCTTGGCTAGGCTTTTGGACAGTCGACCCATGCAATGGATCGGTGGACTTTCTTATTCCTGGTACCTGCTGCATAGGCCGTTATTGGTTTATCTCCAGGCATTCACCATCCACTTGCGCTGGCAAAGTGACGTGCCAGTATCTGTCATGGGATTGGGACTTGCATGGCTCATGAAGCGCTATGTCGAGGATCCCTGCCGTTACCGACTGCTTCGGTTTCGATCCGCAAAGGGGTTGGTGGCCTTCGTCATTTTTTGCGCAACGATCGCCAGCCAACACTGGCGGGGAATTCTGACAGGACGAATAGTACGAACGATCGGCGCCATCGTGTGTTGTGAACAGGCTTCAATCGTGAGCCGACGGTCACGGAGTATCTTCTGAACCGGCAAGGACTCAATCTGGAGAATCCCTGAAAGTGGAACGTAAGGAAGTAGCGAAGCGCCTCCGCAAAAAGTTTGGTGCTTTGTGAATTCGCCGCACGCATTGCAATGGCAAAAAGGTAAGGCTCCAGACTTGCTCTCTGTCATCGTGCCATGTCATGCTGCCGCCTATGGACTGCGACGATGCCTTGAGGCGCTGTGTTCGCAAACGATCCCATCCAAGGAGATCGAGATCCTGGTCGCCAACCATGGTTGCAATCCAGATGTTTCGAAATTGTGCCTGGAGTTCGGTGTCGTCGAGGTGCCTGTTGAGGCTGGTGGTGGCTCCTACAAAGCGCGCAACGTGGCTTTGGAACAGGCAAGAGGAGTGTGGATCGCCTTTACCGATGCGAATAAAACCCCAACCAGTGACTGGGCAAAGAACGGCCTTGCCGCGCTGAAGACAAATCGTGGGATCATTGCGGGAGCTGTGCGAACACTGCCTGATCCGGACCGTGGCGTAGATGCGGCATTTTTGTTCCAGCTATACCAATCGTTTCCTGTGCGCAGATACGTTCGGCAAAATGGATTTGGCGTGACAGGAAATTTGTTCGTCTCGCGCGATGTGTTTGAAAGAGTTGGTGGATTCGATCGTTCCATACATTCCGGCGGCGACAAAGAGTTTTGTACGAGAGCAGGGTGCTTCGGCGTGCCGCTGGTCTATGACGGAAACATGGTTGTGGAACATTTTGCGAGGTCTTCGAAAGAGGTTTGGATCAAAAGAGCGCGCACATTTGCGGGAGGAGTCCAAGCCAGTCTGAATCAAGAGCATCCAGCCAGATCGGCTTGGCCTCTAATTCAGTTGATTAAGTATCTGATACCGCCTCGGCAGATTGCAGAAAACCCAATCCCCGATCAGTGGAACCAACCTTCCATTTGGTTAAAAGTCTATTTGCTGGTTATGCTCGCACGCTGGGACTGGGCGAGAAGGATTCTACTCTTGCATCTCACTGGGCGAGTCCGGCAAGGAGAATGGTACTGATTGCTCGGTTCACAGGGCGGTCCTCGATTCAGGAACCTTTCAAGTCCATCACAAACTTCAGCAACTCCTCCGCCCGTGAGTCCCACGACCACGGCCTTGCGAGTGCCGACCAATCCATCCGAGATTCCTGCTTCGCCGTAATCTGCGCGTCCAGCGCGGAGGCGAAACCATCGGCGTCTTCTGTGAGGAGCACGCCTTCCTGGTTTCTGCGCCGCAACTCCAGAGTGCTGGTTGCGACCACGGGAAGTCCGGCGGCGAGGTACTCGTAGAATTTCATCGGGCTTCGACCCTCGTTCAACGGGTGCTTCGACAAGGGGATCATTCCCACGTGGCAGGTGTGGAGCAACGCAGGAACGTCTTTGTAGTCGACAGTCCCAAGCAATCGGACGTTGTTCGGCAAATCGGGCACGTGGCAAAGCACAGGGCCGCCAAGCAGAAAGTCGTAACCAGGACGCCTGCGCGCGGCGTCGGACAGAATTTGCCAGCCGAACCTTGAGTCTAGGGCTCCCACGTAGACGCACCGGGGGCGATCCGTGGAAATCCCCGATTTGCCAGCGATCGGAGAGAAGTGCGCATGATCCACGCCGTTTCTCAAGACCAGATGCGGAAGCGCCAATGGAGAAAGATCGTCAATGATCACGCTGGAGGTGGCGATCACTCCCTGGCAGCGCTCCAATAGGGATCGCTCGGCGCGAACGACGCGAGAATCACCTGTCCGATAGAGGGCACGGTCGGCGGGCCGGTAGATGCAGAGCCGAGGCTTTAGCGTCTTCTCGATTCCAACCATTCGTGGCTCGTCGATCAAGAGGAGGTCCGGCTCGTGCATGCCAACGGATTGAAGCCGCTTCAGGATTCCTGCATTGGCCAGCCCGAATGGGTTCCAGTCGAAGAGGCGGTAAACGAACGGGATTTGCCAAGGTAAAGGCGAAAACGGGACCCAGTTCCAAGGGGAGCTGGAGGATTGGCGGGAAATCCCTTTGCGCCAGAGTTCCATGCGCTGTTGCACGGCAGGCTCATGTCGTTTGAAAGCGATTGCTGCCGGATTGAGAGGCGATGAGATATGGGCTGTCTCGTGCCCCAGCTTCGAAAGTGCGAGAGACAGCTGGCGGGAGCCGACCACGAACGGCGAGCCCAAGTACGTGTCACTGATGAAGACGATTTTCATAACGAGCGAACAGATCTTTCGTGGTAGATGAGAACAAGGGAATCTAGAACCATCCGTACGTGGATTGTGAAAATGGGGCGTGATGTCTCGCTTCGAAGCGACAGGCTTCGTTGCTTGCGAGGTGCCTAACTGACATCTGCTGGAGGTTGATTTGTTACTTGAGTTTAGTTGGCGAGAGGGGAGTTTGGCGCGCCGAGCTGCGCGTTGGTACCTTGTACGCTCTGGTGTGGCCGACCGTGATTCCGCCCAGCGATTCTAAGTTGCCATCCACAGCGTGTTCGAAGGAGACTGCGATGCTGCGCGACTCTCGTCAAGAAGGATGCTGTTGATGAAGGATGGCATGTTCATGCCCGCAGCCAAGCTAAACGCGAAGTGGCAATAGAACTATGCCGAGTCACGTGGAATTTCTGAATATTTCGGTATTTGCCGCATTTGGCTGCTTGTTCATTTTGATGCTGTTCTTGGTGGCAAGAACGGAAAAATTCCTCGATCATGTGTTTTTATATATCGCAGCCTGTGGGATGTCAGATTTCGCTAAACGACTGATTTATGTAGCAGTGGACACCGATATATCCCTGCTCTATTATGCATGCCTACTGTTTCCCGATATCTTGTTTTTATTCATCATGCTCCGATCACGTCGGCGAGTTTCTCTGCAAAGGCTGTTGTGGGTCGGGCTCCTTATGGCATTGCTATTCGGCCACGGCATTGTGTTCGCTGGGCCTGCATCAGTCATTGTTGCGTATAAAACCTATGCGATGCTCATGGTCTGGTTCGTTTTGGATCGAGGCTATTTTTCGATAACGGCGAGCGAGCTTCATTCATTTTTGCTAAAACTTCTGGCTCTTGTCGCAATCTGTGGTGTGTACGGTGTGATTCAATTTGTTGCGGGATATTTTATTTGGGAAGTGAACTGGTTCAGTTTCTCGCCAACAGGCATGAAAATGGTGGAGGTAATGAATAACGGTAAGCTTTACAGGGCGTTTTCTGTATTCTCAGGGGTCCAAGAATATTCTATGATCATTATTTACGTAATGTCGCTGGCCGCTTTTCTACTGAAAGGATGGCAGCGTCTGTTGTGGTTAGCCCTGATGGCAGCATTCTTGATTTCATCGGGCTCAAAAACAGCGTTTTTGGCAATGATTATTGCTGGCCTCTGTTACAAGCTAAAGATTTACAAAAGATTCACAATCTTAATCGCGTGTATGGCAGCCCCATTGGTGTACATCTATACTCGAACAGGGCCTGAGATTTGGGGGCTTGTAAATGTAGTGCGGCAATTAGCCCCTGCTTCGCTTGTGAGTTTGGTTGATCCGGGGACAATCGTGCCCCGTATCGCTGTGTTGGGGGAGTTTTTCAAGATCGACCAGAATGCTCGGACAATCTTGATTGGCCACGGCTTTGGTGCCAGCCGGGGAGCAATCATCTTTGATAATTCATATCTGATGGTCATGTATGAAGTGGGAGTTGTAGGTCTTAGCGCATTCATGTATGCGCTTTTGAAATTTTTCAAATCGGCGAGTCGAATTATTGAATTGTCGACAGTAGAGTCGGATCGGGTTTTTGCTCAAGCGCAAGTTGTGTTTATGGTTTCGGCTATGCTGTCCTTGTTTGTGTCGCAAAACATTGGGATTCGAACATTCTTCATTTTGTTTGCATCGTGTATTGTTTGGGTCGCGACAACGCAAACATCTGGTGACTCTATTGCCAATAACAACCGTGAGGGGGAGCGTTGTGAGCGCTGAAACTGATTACGCAAGGCTTCAGAAGAACTTGAATTTGTCAGCAGGAATCATCGTAAAAAAAGCCCACTGGATAGTACTTGCTGGGCTTGTTGCAGGCGGGCTCGCATATGCAGCGAGTTACTTGATCAAGCCCACATTCGAATCTGAGAGTCAGTTTATTGTCGGGAAATCAGGAGGGAATGGACAGATGGGGGCGCTTGCCTCCATTGTTGGACTCTCGGGAAAGTCCGAAGGTGATCCGAACCTGTTCAGTGAAGCGACGTTGGATGATTTGATCCATTCTCCACACGTGACGGACACGCTTTTGCATGAACGTTGGAAGACGCTTCAAGATGATCGCGAACACTTCATGCATGAGCTCCTTCAATTCGATTCATCGAAGATGAAAATTCCACATGCTGGGGTGAGCCGGACAGAAATATTCGAGAAATATGCTTTGGAGAGTTTGGCGTCTGCAATGGAGCTGAAGCAGGCGCCAAGTGGAATCTGGAAATTGACCACACGATTTTCGGATCCTCTCGTTGCGCAACAAATCAATGCGGTGACGCTCAGAGTTATTCGGAGTGTGGCGGAAAGCGAGAAATTCAACAAAGGAGCAAAAAATCGAGCTTTCCTCGAGCGGCGCTTCGATGTGACACTTCGCGAATTACAGGACGCCGAGTCGGTTTTAGGGCGATTTTTAAGCGCCAATCGAAGCGTTCAGGATCCCTCGATTGCACAACGGCAACGTGCGATTCAGCGTGTTGTCCAAATGAAAGAGGCTGTTCATTTGGAAATCGGAAAGCAGCTGGAACTGGCTAGGATCGAAGAGGCAAAGGTTCAAAATTCAATAGTGGTATTCTCCGAGCCCGAAATGCCTTTGTTCAAATCTCGCCCCAAGAGGGCTCAGATGGCAGTAATCGGCTCATTCCTGGGCGGCGCACTTTCCGTCTCGATTTTTCTGCTGCTTGGTTTGAGGCGAAAGATGGAGGAATAAGGTGGAGCTGAATGGCGGAATCCATTCGAAAATGTTCTTTTGGGAGGCATTGGGTGGCTGAGTCAAAGATTCGGGTGCTGTTCGTGAGTCGGAGGACGTTGTACACCACGCCGGGCGGAGATACGACCCAGCTGGAGAAGACCGCGGAGTATCTTCGGATGCTTGGCGTCCATGTCGATATCGATGTGTCCGGAAGATTGGATGGACTCGAGCAGTATTCGCTCATCCATGTGTTCAATATGATTCGACCTGCTGATTGCATGAGCTATTTCAGACAGTCCAAAGTGCCTGTTGTGTTGTCGACAATTTATGTCAGCTATGCGGAGTACGAGAACAATACTAAGCAGCGGCGTTTGTTGAAATTCCTCCCGATGAATTTGCGGGAATATATCAAGGTTGTTGGACGACGTCTGGTAAATGGTGAAAAGATCGGGGATTGGCGATATTTGATCCTGGGGCACAGGAGGTCTGTGCGGTCGATCTGCAACAAAGCGAAGATGCTTCTTCCCAATTCGAACAGCGAATACGGGCGAGTGTCGCGGGATTACTCTTTGCAGAGGCCGTTTCGCGTGATACCCAATGCAATCGATACTCGACTATTCGCGCTTGATGTTCCGCCAGACCCTGAATTCAAAGATGCTGTCTTGTGTGTGGCCAGGATCGACGGGATCAAAAACCAGGTCAATTTGATCAAGGCGTTGAATGGTGCGCCCTACGAGGTTTTCTTGATAGGGAAGCCGGCACCTAACCAGATCTCGTACTTTGAAACCTGCAAAGGTTTGGCTGAGCAGAACATTCACTTCATCGATCATTTGCCACATGAGCGCCTTCCGAGCATCTATGCGGCTGCCAAGGTCCATGCGTTGTCCAGTTGGTTTGAAACAACGGGACTTTGCTCGCTTGAAGCGGGAGCAACGGGGTGTTCTTTGGTTGTAACTGACAGGGGGGATCAAAAAGAGTACTTTGACGGCTACGCAGAATTCTGCGCTCCGGATGACATTGCATCGATCCGCAGGGCTGTGGATGCGGCATTTTACGCATCCAAGTCGACTGCTTTCGCCAAGGTGATTCAGGAGAAGTTCACCTGGCAACGTGCGGCTGAAGCAACGCTTGCCGCCTACAGAGAGGTTTTGGGACTTGGGGAAGGCTAGTTTGAAAATTGCCCTGATGGGAACCCGAGGCATCCCCGCAAGCTATGGCGGCTTCGAGACCTGTGTCGAGGAGGTTGGCGCTCGTTTGGCTGAACGGGGGCATCAAGTTACGGTGTACTCAAAGCAGTTTCATGGCGCAGGTCGTGTGCCTAAATACCGAGGAATGCGGAACATCTACTTGCCGCGTCCACAAATTCGGGGTATCGAGACATTGGTTGCGACGGCCATGTCCATTGGAGATGCGATCTTCCGTGGATACGATGTTCACATGATTTTCAATGGGGCAAATAGCCCATTGATTCCTCTGCTTCGTGTGTTTGGCAAGCGAGTGGTGCTGAATACCGATGGACTCGAGTGGCAGCGGGACAAGTGGGGGCCGATTGCGAAGAAGTACTACAGAACAAGCGAAAAAATTTCAGCGAGTGTTTGCAAGCATCTGATTTCGGATTCGGATGCCATACATGAGTATTACTCGAATACCCACCATGTAGACTCGACCATCATTGCTTATGGTGCGAACCTGCCTTCCGCATACACGCCAGCGGAAATTGATGCGGTCTTGCAAGAGCATGGGCTTGTCGCAGGCAAGTACTTCATCCAGGTGACTCGCTTCGAGCCGGAAAATCAGCCTCTCTTGTGTCTTCAGTCCTTCGCGAGTTTGGGCCGCAGCGATGTTAAGTACGTTCTGGTTGGCGGAAGCAAGACGGGCACTCCGTATATGGATTCGATCAGCTCATACGGGGATCCTCATCCTGCCATGCACTTGCCTGGATTCATTTACGACAAGAAGACACTTGAAATCCTCATGACCAATTCGCTTGCTTATGTGCATGGTAATCGGGTTGGAGGGACAAATCCAGCGCTTTTACAAGCAATGGCTGCTGGTCGTCCCGTAATTGCGGCAGATTGCGTTTTTAATCGAGAGGTTTTAGGCGATTTAGGCATTTTCTTTGAATCAAATGATGGATCACTCGCAAGTGGAATGCTGCGAGTAATCGGCGATAGTGATTGTGCAAATGCCCAAATTGAATCGAACATTCAGAGAATTAAAGCCAAGTACAACTGGGACATCATTGCGGACAAATATGAGGCGTTGTTCCAGAAAATTGTCGGGCACCGCTGAGATGAATTGCATGGTGGGGGCTCGCATTTCCATCATCACGATAGTTCGCAATGCTCCGAATGCCCTTGCTCGAACCCTAAAGAGTCTATCGGAACAGCGGTCACTCCCATTTGAGCACCTTATTGTCGATGGGGCGTCAACTGATATTGCCACGATTGAGATTGCCAATGAGTATTGTCAAGCCCATGCCTGGGCTCGACTCGTATCAGAAAGGGACAAGGGTATTTCGGATGCTTTAAATAAAGGTGTTAGGCTGGCATTAGGCGAATTTATTATTTGCATGAATGCGGGCGACTGTTTTTATAGCCCTGACTCGTTGACGCAAATTCTGGAAAGAATGAGTGCGCTAACTTCTCCTTTTGTTCTTTACGGACAGACGGAACTTCGGTACCCGGACTTCGCTTCGAAGAATGCCGATGCCGATCACCGCGATCTTAATTCGATTTGCTCTTTTTGGAATCCGATATGTCACCAAGCAACGGTAGTTCCAAGAGAGACATTGCTCCGCAATCCATTTAAATATGATCTGAAATTCTCGATGGATTTGGATCTGTGGCTAACCTTGCTTGATCAAGGTCTACCCTTCTATCGAAGCAATGATATCTATTGCAAGTATGAAATTGGTGGGGTCTCATCAAGGCCGGAAAATATCCCCAAAATCATTCAAGAACACATGATGGTTTATCGGCGGGCGAACCGTGCGTACAAAGCTATTCCTGCAGGGTTCGTGCGAGCTCGGCATTTCCTGGAACAAATTTGCGGAAGACCTCTACAAATTCTGATACAATTTCGGCGGAAGCGGCGAAGGCTTTAAAATTGTGGCCAAAGGTTGAAAGGAAAGTGCATGCTCGAGGATAGGCTTCGAAGAGTACTTTCAATAGTCGCATCAAAAATCACAAAGCGTATTTTTGTCATCGACCCGGCGCTACCAATTGGCTACCTGCTTTTTGAAAGCGTTCGTCGAGCAAAGATGATGCTATACGGGTTATTTCGTTTCCGATGCATTGGGGTGCTTGCTTCTCCAAGCGTTAAGGTGCGCTGTCGTCATTTGATATCATTTAAGGGCGGGCTCGTCCTTAATGACAATGTCGTGATTGATGCACTGTCGATTTCTGGAGTTCAATTTGGGAGAGGCGTCAGCGTCGGAAAACGGGTGATAATTGAATGTACGGGTACAATTAGTTCATTAGGCAAAGGATTGGTTATTGGAGATCGCGTTGGGATTGGCTCTTCAAGTTTTCTTGGCTGCGCTGGCGGAATTGAAATTGGCGATGATACAATCTTGGGGAACTTTGTCAGCCTGCACTCGGAAAGTCATGTGTTTACGAATCCAGAGATTCCTATTCGATCGCAGGGAGTTACTCGCAACGGGATAAAGGTCGGAAAAGGCTGCTGGATTGGAGCGAAAGCGACAATCTTGGATGGGGCCGTAATCGGGGATAACTGTCTTGTCGCCGCAGGAGCCGTGGTCCTAAAAGGAGAATACCCAAGTCATGTTGTTCTAGGGGGTATTCCTGCGCGAGTTATTAAGAACTTGAAATAGCATGTAATCACCAAATCTTGCGCGAAAATCGACTCCATGTATTGGTTGTATAGTCAAACTCAATTGAGCTTCGGTTCAATTTCCGTCGGTAGTATGGGCTGGTAGACCAGCCTAATCGCTCCACTGCGATATTGATCCGGTCCTTCCATTGGATAGGCTCAATGAAAGAAGCGACTTCTTCGTGATATTTGTCTTTGTTCTCAGAAAGTTGCCCTGGTTGGATGGAAAATCCGCCAAGGATGGAGTGAACGACATCTAATTGATGATGCTGTGCAAAGCACCACCAGAGATAGTAGTCGCCTGCGAGTCGAAAACGAGACAAACGATCCAAATCAACTTCAGCCAATAACTCTCTTTTCCAAAAAGTTGATTCTTGTTGGATATAAGGCAATAGTGCGCCATACGCACCTTTGCGAATCAAATCAGAACGAAAACGATATGGGGGGTCTGCCATTGTGACCATTCGTTGTGGTCCAAAGTGAACAGGTATTGCAGTGAACCATTTGTTGCCAACATCGTGAAAAACCGAATGAATCGTATCAAATGCAGATGGCAAATAAAAATCGCCGGAATTCAAATAGCATACGATTTCCCCCGTGCAAAGCCTAAAGCCTTTGGCCAGAGCATCATACATGCCATTGTCTTTTTCACGAATATACGTTGTATTCTTTGACTTATGCTTTTCAACCACATCGGGGGTGCGATCTTTGGAAAGGCCATCAACGATAATATGTTCAAACTCTAGTCGGCCTTCAAGGATAGCAGACTGATTGTAGATTGAATCCATGGTCTGGCCAATGAAGGCTTCGCCGTTGTATACAGGAGTAACGACAGATATTCTAGGGACCTTCTGCGCGGGCTTCAATTGGCAAGCCTCCCCCACCCGTCAATCCTCTTAAAACGCCGTTTCAGGGTCTTAAGAGAGTCGATCAGGGTTTCGGTGAATACTGGAGGAGAAGGGGTAAAACTTACTTCGCGGAGCTGTAATAGCGAACGCTCCAAGTAGGATTTATAGGGGACGTAGAACGTTTTCTTGACTGTTGCCGGGATAAAGTACCAATGCCAAAAACGGACTTTTCTTTGAGCGTAGATTCGAAGATTATGGAAATGATAAATACCCAGTTTCTGACCGTGGCGGAAGAGATGTGCTGCATTCCAGGGAGCCAAGGTTAGATGTACATCCTTCAGAACCTTAGCACGATTGCCCCAGCGGACGGTCCAATCGTCCAAATACTTCTGGTCACCGAATTTTCCGTCCTCAAAACGAGCATAGCACCATTCGATGCATCGATCTTGCCACCAGGTTAGAACCTCTAACCCACCAGGAGTCGTTCGAAACGGAAGGAACTGTACGCAATAACGGCCTGAAGTTGATTCTTGTTGGTATTCTGGAGCGTAGGCATGGTCGGTCAGGAGGACGTCGCAGTCTTGGGCATCCATCTCATTCAACAATTCCGAGGCGGGGCCAAAGAAGGCGACATCCGCATCGACGTAGGTGATCCTCGTCGCCGAGGGATCTTCCTTCAGGACCGCAGCATAGGAAAATGGAGTCAATGTCCAACAGTACTCTGCACGCGAGCGGGTTGGCTTCACCTCCAGCAAGGCTGGAAAAAGTGTTTCCACACTCCGAAGTGCTATCGGTATCAGATTCGGAAGTGAAAGCTTAAGCAGAATGATTTCTGCTTCCAGGTCCATGCAAATGACCCAGAGCGTGAATGGCTCGCCCTGGTTTTCCAACGAGGCGTAAAGGGAAAGCCCTTGCGGAAGGAAGCCAGAGTCAAAGAGTGTGACGAAATGCTCCATCAGCCCACTAACCCGCAAACTGATTGACGGAATCGACAATCTTGGAAATTTCTTCGCTGGTTAACGAAGGGTGACAGGGAATGGATAAGCAGGTTGCGGCATGGGCTTCGGCGCGTGGCAGACTACCTGGCGCAATTCGAATTCCATTGCAGCATTCCTGGCGATGTACCGGGACAGGATAATGGCAAAGGCTATCTATGCCGGCGGCCTTCAAATGGGCCAATAGGTTGTCTCGTTTGGGGGTCGTCAATACAAACAGGTGATGAACGTGACGCTCCTTTTCGGTGGGCAGCGGCAAGGCACGGACCCTCTGATTGGAAATGCCAGCGTATAGTGCAGATGCGATACTACGGCGCTGTTCGGTCCATTGGGTGAGATGCCGCAGACGCTCCCGAAGGATCGCAGCTTGAAGTTCGTCAAGGCGACTGTTCAGCCCGATATCGGAGTGGTAGTAGCGAACCGATTGACCGTAATTTCGCAGCCTGCGAGAGCGCTCGTCGATTTCCTTTGATTCGGTTGTCAAAGCGCCACCATCGCCGATTGCCCCCAAATTTTTAGTGGGATAGAAGCTCCATCCGGCAAAGGTGCCCCATGTTCCGCATGCCTTGCCATTGAACTTCGCTCCGTGTGCCTGAGCGCAATCCTCGATCAACGCGATGCCATGATTCGTGGCCAGCGCTGAAAAACGATCAAGTGGGGCGGATTGTCCATAGAGGTGGACCACCATGACAGCCTTGGTGCGAGGCGTAATACAGGTTTCCACGGAATCCGGATCAAGAATTCCAGTGTCTGGATCTATGTCGGCGAGTACGGGGACTGCACCAGCTCGATAGATGGAAAGCACTGTTGCGAAGGCGGTCATCGGTGTCGTGATGATCTCGTCGCCGGGTCCGATTCCCAGAGCACGTATGCCGATTTCAAGCGCATCCATGCCGTTGCCGACGCCAACCGTATTCGTCGCACCAGACCAGGTCGACCACTCTGTTTCGAAAGCCTTCACTTCGTTTCCGAGCACATACCACCCCGAACGCAGCACTCTTTCGACAGCGTGGAGCTGGGCGGAAATCAGGGACTCTTCTTCCCGTTTGAAATCGTTCATCAAGATCATGCGTTGCTCACTCCCAGTATTTTTCGCCGTGTTCGGAGTAGTACTTCATCGTTCTGGCCAAGCCTTCAGTAATGCCAACTTTAGGTTCCCAACCTAGGATAGCGTTTGCAAGCCCGTAATCGCTATAGTAATCGCCGATGTCGATCGCCTTGCGTTCTGGGGGGAAGGGAATCAGATCCCAAGATCCGGCACCATGGATCCCTACGATCTTTTCGGCGAGATCCTTCAAGTTGATGACTTCCTTGCTACCCAGGTTCATGACTTGTCCGATGGCAGCATCGGTCGCTGCGGCAAGCAAAAATGCGTCAACGGCATCGTCGACATAATTGAAGTCGCGCAATTGAAGACCATCACCGAACACCTTGATGGAATCGCCTTTAAGAAGTTGCTTCACCCAGATGCCCAAGAATGTTTGTCGCGCATCCTTCACGCGCATACCGGGGCCGTAGGTGTTGGTCAAGCGCAAGGCTGTACACGGGATGCCATAGACTTTGCTGTACAGAATGTGGTACCACTCGCCTGACACCTTGTTGATCCCGTTGACGTCAACGGGGACGATCGGGTGCTTTTCGTCGACAGGCAAGTACTGGGGCTTGCCGTAGATCTGACGGGTGGATGCGAACACGATCCGGATGGTGGGATTGTGTTTGCGCGCAGCTTCGAGAATCGATAGCTGCGATGTGGAGTTGATCTCCAGGTCCGTGAAAGGATCGGTCATCGAGTCCATGTGGCTGGTCTGTCCGGCCAAGTTGAACAAGAAGTCTTTCCCCTGGATGAGATGCGCCATTGCATGCGGGTCGCGGACGTCGGAGATGTTGACTTCGATGTCCTTGCGGATTCCGTCCACATTGGCGAGATTGCCTCCATACTGTGGAATGAGACTGTCGACGACGGTAACCTGTGCGCCCATGCCGACGAGACGGCGGGCTAGGCTCGAGCCGATGAAGCCGAGGCCGCCGGTGATCAGAACCTTGCGCCCCTTGTATGTCTCAAGCATTGCTGTGTTTCCGTTCAAGAAGAAGGAAATTGTCAAGATACAGGTCCGAATCGGAAGTCGGTAGGGCTTGGATGAGTTCACCCAGCAGGTTCAGTGGTGCGTTCGAAAACTCGAGCAACCTTGGGAACTTGCCAGGCAATTGTTGAAGCATCCCAAGCCGGCCTTTCTGGAGGCGCGCCTGAATAAGCTGGACGATGGCGGGATATCCGATCAAGAGTTTTTCTTGGACAAGGACTTTGAATCCGGATTTCTCCATCAAATCACGGAGGCCGAAGGATGTGTATCTGCGACTGTCCCAAGGCTGTTCGTGTTCGTCCCAAATGAAGGGGACCGTGAGTAGAAGCTTTCCACCGGGAATGAGGATGCGGGCAAGCTCTGCACAAAATCGGTCAGGATCGAACACATGCTCGAGCACTTGGCTGCAAACGACATTGTCAAAGCTCTCGTCGGGAAATGGAAAGTCACCACCTGCATAAAAGTGATCCGCGATTGCGCGTTCACGATTGCGCGGTTGGTCAATATCCAGCCCTTCATAGGATGTCGCGTTTGAGAAAAGTTTGGCGTAAGGTTTTGACCCGCAGCCGACATCCAGCACTCGGCCACGTAAACTGGGAGCGTGGATGGAAAGTGACTTATGGAGCCTCGTCCTTGCTAGATGGTAAGGGTTGGCGGCCAGGGAAGCGAGACCGGGCTCGAAGTGTCGACTTTTCCAAGCTTGCTTGATACGGGGGATCATTCGGGGCCTTTCGGTGAGCGTGGTGAAGGCTCGAAGGTCTGGGCGCGGGATGTGTCAAAGCAGTGTTCTTTTGCGCCAAGCTTCCATGGTAGAATTGTAGCGGCCCGATGCGAGCGTTTGCTGTTCCAGCAATTTTTCGGGTTGTCGAATCATCATCGCGAGTTCGTATGAGCTGGTCGTCGAAGGGAAACCGAGTTCCTCATACTCGCGAAGGAACGATCGTCGGCCGGTCGGATTGAATATGATCCCGATCCTACCTAGCCTCCACGCATCGAGCAAGACTTGGGAGTACTCGGAGATCACGACCCCAGCCCAATCGAGGTCATCTTGGAGCCCGGAAGTTGAATTACTCAGATTCTGAAGACCGGATATTTCAATCTCTTTCGTGATTCTTTCCAGCGAGCCCGGTCCTTCGTGGGACGGATGCACCATGGTTGGATGCGGGCGAATTCGGAACTGAAGATCAGGGTTCCGAGCGGCCAGCTGAATGAATTCAATGACCATTCGATCTGTATCGGAACGATGAATAAAAGGCGACCAATCCCCACCATGTCCTAGTGCGAGTAAAACGTTTCTACAGCTAGTTGCGTTTTGTGTGGGCACGCCGAAATCAGGGTCTGAAAACCCCGGCAAATTGTACGGTTCGAAACCGGAAGTCCGGATCCATGCTTCCGAGAATGGATTGGAGGGAACTAGTCTTTCTGAGCTGGGATAACAATACAATGCACTCTTCGAATAATCCCGAGGCAGATGACCATCCTGTAGTACGAGAGTCGGGCGATATTTGAATGGAGCGTAGTCGTGAACGGGAGACGCGAAGCGGTAAGTCCCCACTCTTTCAAAAACCCGAGTCGGAAAGGCAAACCTTATTCTTTGGAGAATTGTCGCAGGCCTGACTTTAAAATGTGGCTGAATGCGGCAGGAAATTCGAGCAAGCCGACCACTCAGAACGATTGGCTTTCCAGACGGGGTGATCAGTTGATTCCAGCTCCCACTTTTTGTGAACCTTTGCCGAACAGAATTCAGCAGAGATCTGCGTGGAGCAATCTTTGTGTCGGAGTCGGGCGATAGAAGCGCTGTGCTACCATGGTCTTGCCACCATTTCGAAGGGATACCGAGCCCATCCGCGTGGAAAAACTTCAGCTCTACACCAAATTGATTTAATAGACGTTCTCGAATGAGAGCCGCCCTGTGGTTCAAGATTGAGTTACTCACATCCTGCGGGGTCGCCAATGGCTCTCTAGGTTTGACGAATTCCGCGCAAACTTCGGCGTCGATTCGTTCGAAATCTGCCTCTTGGATCAAGTCCCGATCCTTGATGATTGTCAACGGAGGGCGCTTGAAGGTGGACAGGCGGCTTGTCTCGGAAGGCAAGAACTCGTGGGTTGTCACAAGCACATACTCGGCGGTGATGTCCAGCGAGAATGCTTCAAGAAATTGGAGTGATATGCCCTGATGGATCAGAAGGACGGAGGTCTTCATACAAATACTTCTGTACTTTGCGGTTCTAGGATCAAACCTTCAGTTGACCTTCCCGCTCCAGCCATCGCTCGGCGCGGGCAACATCGTGCATGTCGTGGATATCGAATGATTCGTCCACTTCGTAAGGCAGAACAGTCTCACCCATGAAGCTCCATGGTGGCAACCCTGGACTGCCATAGACACCTTCTTTGACCCTAATGAGCCAGAAGTTGTGGCAGAGGAAAAAGTTGGGAGGGAGATCCTGCCTGTTTGTTGTTATGGTCTTGCCTTTGAAGTCGAAAAATGGAACGAGGCTTCCATCAGGAGCCAAGGTCTTGGCGCGGTAGGGATGGTGGTCCATATCACGGCAAACGGGAACCACTGCCGTTGCATGGGGATTGCGTTCCAGCAAATCAATGCACGAATCGATCCACTCTGTCTTGATTGTGGGAGAGTTGGCGAGCATTACCAAGACAACATCGGGGTGGACCCCCTGGACGTCGATCGTTTCAAGCGCGTGGATGATCGCGTCTTTGTGCTGGGCTGTTGGGGAGGCAAGTTCGGCAGGCCTCAAAATTGGTGAATAGCCGTATTGGCCGGCGGCAGCAATGATTTTAGGGCAGTCGCTGCTTATGTAAAAATCGCTGATCCTTGATGAGCGTTTTGCCGCCAGGGCAGGGTATGCCAGTAATGGCTTGCCCTGTAGAGGGAGGATGTTTTTGTCGGCGAGAGTATTGTTGCCTCGTCCGGTTAGCAGCGCGGTCACATGCATGGAATAGCCTTTCTGGCATCGAGAACTGCCCTGTAGATTCCTTCTTCCAAACTTACCGTCGGGTTCCAGCCCAGGTTGCGGAATCGGTTGATGTTTGCGTAGCTGCCGAACACGTCTCCGGAATGGCCTTTCTCTTCGATCACGGGAAGCCGAGGGATAATATCCTTCAGATTATTCTCGATCAACGCGAGCAGTTCCCGGATGCTCGTGGCTGCCCCCGTTCCGACGTTGAAGACTTGCATTTCCTTCGAGCATACTTCGGTTAGCAGAGCGCGAACCACATCGTCAATATGTACGAAGTCGCGGTACCTGTCGAGAGAGCCTGTTGTCCGAATTTCTTTCTGTTGAAGGGCTTGCCGGAGAAAGATTGCCACCATACCGTGAATCGGATTGAGGTAATCCTGCCCTTCGCCATAAACGTTGAAAAGACGTAGGATCCGGATTTGGATGCCGGTTTCGTCGAGGTGCCCGAGCAGTAACTCTCCGGTAAATTTTGAGATTCCGTAGACGGAGCTTGGCCGACATGCAGCTGATTCTTCGACGTTGTCTGCGATAGCTCCATAGACGGCCATTGAGGACGTGAAGACGATTGAGCCCGGTTTTGTGGAACGCGCCCAGTTGCAGAGGTTTGCTGTCCCTTTGATGTTGGAGTCGATGTCGAGCAGGGGTTGCTCTTCTGAGTTCCGAACCGAACTTTGTGCGGCCAGATGGAACACTGTATCCCAGTCCGAATTGGGTAACTCGGAAAACGCCAACGGATTGGCAATATCGCCGCCGTGGTAGCTGACACCTGGTAGCTTGAATTCACTTCTCGTGACCCTGGAGGGAAGATCCAGGATGTGAACACAATCGCCTCTTGAGACAAGTTGTCGCGCCAAAGCGATTCCAATAAAGCCTTCGCCACCTGTAATCAAGTAGCGTCTTCGACTCAAGGCTCCGACTCGAAGTAACTTGCCAGCAATGAAGAGAATAGGTTCATCTGCATCGCGTCGCGGATTTCCAAAGCAGCAAGCCAATCAACTTCGAAGAATCGGGGTGATTTGCCAAAGGCCCGGCGGTTCTTGACGATCTCTGATGCGGAGCTGAGATAGGCGCCGTTTGTCAGCGTTTGCAACGGCTCGAGATGGACTCTCGAAAGGGCTGGATCGGAGGCGGAAAATCCCAAGGGAATTCCGTTGAAATAGGTGTATTCCCGATTCGACCGGGCGGTGACTTCTCCATCGACGGGGCAGCCGGCGGAGCGGTAGTCTTCGATCAGAGCCGAAAAGACCTTGGCGCCGACAAAAGGGGATGTTGGATTTGCCCACAGGATGTGCGATTCAAGAGGTACTTGCTCGGCAGCTGAACTGAAGATTTCTGCTAACGACAAGTTTTCATTGCGGATCATGACCTCGACTCCAGCGTCGGTGGCACGTCGTGCAACCTCCTTTGAGGAGGTGGATACAATGATTTTTTGCAGACTTTGCACGGATTTCAGCTGATAGAGCTTCCACTCTAGAAGCGTAGTGTGGCCCCACTCGACCAAGTCGCCTTTAGAGGAATATCGATTGGAGCTCGCAGCAGGAACAACAGCGATGATTTCCATTAGGACCTCGTTTTGAGATTGGTGAGGCGCTTCATCTCAGATGCTACACGCATGTCCAAAAATTCCTTCTTCGACAAGATGTAGAGTTCTTCGAAATGCAAAGCTTCCTTTAGAGAATCTGGATTCTGCAACAGGGTGGAAGTGGGAAGAATGACCTTCCTTGACTCCATGCGGTGGAGTAGACCCGCGACATCTTGGCGATCCTGATAGATACGCACTGTATCTGCATTCAGGCTCCCCCCCATGGTTGCTGTAAACCCAGCCTGACGGGCCTTCGTTGCAATCGTCTTCACCGTTTCAGTGATGAAAGCCGTGTTCGGCTTGATGGATTCATCCATGTAGGAACCCGAAAGGTCAGTTCGGCCGATGGTGATGTTGGAAACGACACCGGATATGGCTTCGAGGATCGCATCGAGTTGTTCGACAGCAGCCTTGGTTTCGATGTTGATCGAGTAGTGGAAGTGACCGAGCAACCCAAGCGACTTGATTGACTCGACAAATTTCTTGGCGCCAAAAGGGCTTTCGACCATTGGTGCGATCATTCCATCGACGCCAAGTTCGGCACAGTCCATGATGTCGCGGATAGCTTCAACGCCACCAATTTTGACGTGCAGTTCGACGCCGGCACGAGCGGTCACCCGCCGAAGTCGGACAAGGTCGTTGAAGCCGCTACCTTCTGCTTCAAATTCGGCTTTGATTCCAGCCAATCCAAATTGGGCTTTCAGTTTATTCAACTGTTCGAGCATCTGTGTTTCGCGTTGGAAGGCCATCATGCCTCCTTTAACAGGTCAAGGATTATTTGTGAAACTTGCGAAGCATTATCGCATGCTTTTTGGGCTGGAACATATCCCCATCCGGCCAAAATTGATTGTAAACCCGGTATGCCTTCGGCCGCACGGATGTGCTCTTCGCCATCGTCGATGAACAGGGAATGCGGTTGACCGGAGATCACTCGGCGGATGGTCGTTGTTTTGGACTCACCATTGGCCTGAAAGCTTGCCGACCCATAGATCCCCAATTTAGCAGGGTCGATGTAGGGCTTGAGAATCTCTTTGATTGACTCTTCGTTTCTGGTGGAAACGATGACAAATTGATCAGGGTGTTTGGCGAGGAGTGGATGAATTGCCGTGAAAAAATGTGTTGGTTTCGAAAGATTCAACCATCCGAGTTTGTCTTGGGCGACCCACTCCGCTCGACAGCCGAAAAATTTCGACTCAAACACCTTATCATCTAGGCCGGGGCCAGCTTTCAGGCTTGCCTCAAGACGGAGTACTGCCTTTGGAAGCGCCTCTCCTAATCTGATTGAATCGAAGACTGGCTTGTATTGCCATGCAGTGAGGATTTTACAGCGAAGGGCGCGAAAAAGCTCCCAACGCTTCGTATCCGCTGCAGAATGCCGGTTCCCGAAAACAGCCAGATGCCCAACTTCGTAGGCCTCCCACGCAGAATCAAAAAGGACGCCGTCGAAGTCGAGCACGATCATTCGTCCACCTTCGGGGAGGCGATCAGTTTTCCGATCATAGAGGGGAGGTGCAAGGGTAGGAACGATTTCACTTGGATAAAGAAAAAGTCTCTGGTCGAGGGGAACAGGTAAGACATGAAGAAATAATTCAAGGCGCAGACGATCGCCATCGACATGGCGGCGCCGTTAGCACCCCATCTTGGAATCAGCATATAGCTTACTCCAAATGACAGGATTAGCGACAAGATGTTGTAGTACAGTAAAACTTTTGTATTCCCGACAATAGTGCAATGCATAGCCCGGAATGCACCATTTGCCTGAAAGATGGCGACAATCATCATCCATTTGAAGATTGGAGCGGCAGCTTGGTATTTGCTTGAAAAGACGAGATTGATCATGGGTTCCGTCACGAAAAGTGCGACAACAGCCACTAACATGGTGGCCAGAGTCCAGCCCTCTGTGAGCATCCCAAGTTTGCGGTGGTATTCGCGAAGGCTCAATGCATGCAGGCGTGCTAGCTCGGGAAGGAACGATGCCGTACCTAAAATCATGAGCATCAATACGATTTCCAGCAATCGAGTTGCCAGCCCGAAAAAGGCAACCTCTTTTGGACCCATGAGTTTTCCAACGGCAATAGCATAATATCGCTGGTAAAATACGTCGAAGTTCAGAGCTACGAATAGTGGCCAACTTTCACTCAAAATACTTTTGCAATACACCCAATCGGGTCGGATGTTTGGC
Source organism: Fibrobacterota bacterium (assembly GCA_039798065.1). Taxonomy (GTDB): domain Bacteria; phylum Fibrobacterota; class Fibrobacteria; order UBA5070; family UBA5070; genus UBA5070. The sequence goes on from JBDKGS010000004.1 coordinate 49,153, forward strand.
CAGCGTCCTCGGGAAGCCTTGTATGCATAAAAAATGATGGCAGATACAGAGGCACCTTCTACAAGACCGATTGCGGCAAATGTCACAACTCCAAAACCTAGATAGACGAATACAACTTTCAGACCTGTCGAAAGAGTGGTTCCCACCAGACGAGCTGGTATAGACTTTTTTACATCTAATCTAGCCTGGAACGAAAGATCTAGGATATCCCCGAACTGCACCAAGCCACCACTGCCAAGAAGGACAATCATTAGTAAGACTTCTTTGTCGTCGACGTTGAGTCCTACAGCGAGGGCAAAGCCGGCGAGCAATGTCACACTTAACGCAAGAATTTTGAGGAACAGAAGACTCTGAATGATACGTGGCTCATCATCAGGGTTTTTCGACAAATCTCGAATGATGATCCGGTCGATCCCCATCATCGAAATGCCAGAAAACACGCCAAGGAATGAGGCTGCGAAATTCAGTCGTCCATACTCGTCAGGGCCTAGATATCGAGCAACGATGGCACCGATCACAAATGCCAATCCAAGCCGGTAAAATTTATCGAGCATCATCCACCCAGTGTTGTGGAGGATGGAGAGCAGGCGCGCCTTGCCCGAAGTCGTCAAATCGAGATTCCTTGAAGGTGAAACTCTTGGAGTGCCTCGGGTTGTTCTGTTAGGCTCTCAGTGATGTGGTGTTTTGCAAGAACCATTGGTATGTCGAAGCGACGCCATCCGGCAGCGCAGTTTTGTGTTTCCACCCCAATCCATGAAGCTTCGAAACGTCGAGAAGTTTGCGTGGCGTACCATCAGGTTTTGTCAAATCCTGGATGATCTCGCCTTCAAAACCCACGGTTTCCTTCACAAGCTCGGCCAGTTGACGAATAGTCACGTCCTCGCCAGTACCAACGTTGACGATTTCCGGATCGTTGTAAGTGAGCATCAGGTGAAGACACGCGTCGGCAAGATCATCCACATGCAGAAATTCCCGCATGGGTGTTCCCGTACCCCACATGACAACATCCTTCGCCCCTGATAGCTTGGCTTCGTGGAATTTGCGGATCAATGCAGGTAGAACGTGCGAAGCGTTCAAATCAAAATTGTCACCAGGACCGTACAGATTCGTTGGCATGAGCGAGATCGCGTTCATGCCGTGCTGCCGATGGTATGCCTGGCACATCTTGATGCCGGCGATTTTGGCAATGGCATACCACTCGTTGGTAGGCTCCAAAGCGCCAGTAAGTAAATACTCTTCCTTCATCGGCTGCGGGCACATCTTGGGATAGATGCACGAACTTCCTAAGAACAGAAGCTTGCGCACCCCGGCATAATGGCTCGCGTCGATGATGTTGTTCTGCACCATCAAATTTGAGCGAATGAAGTCAACGGGATATGTGTTATTGGCGAGAATCCCGCCAACCCGGGCAGCAGCCATGAAGACGTACTCGGGCTTTTCTTCTAAGAAAAGTTTGAGTACGGCGCCTTGGTTCTCAAGGTCTGTTTCCTTGCGACTGCGGACGATGACATTGGTGTATCCATCAGCCTGCAAGCGCCGCACAATCGCGCTTCCCACGAGCCCATTGTGCCCTGCGACGAAAATGCGACTGTGCTTGTCCATCAGACGACGTCCTTCAGTGCCTTCTCACGCCGGGCTTCGAGCAGATCGTGCTCGACCATTTCCTTCGCCATTTCCTCGACTGTGATTTTCGGAACCCATCCGAGCTTCTGCTTGGCCTTTTCGGGGCTGCCAAGAAGTGTCTCGACTTCGGTGGGGCGGAAATAACGAGGATCGACGGCAACGATCACCTTGCCGGTCGCGACATCAATACCCTTTTCGTCGATGTCCTTGCCTTCCCACTTGATTTGGATTCCGGCATACTTGCAGCTCAATTCGACGAACTCGCGCACGGAGATCTGCTTGCCGGTGGCGATCACAAAGTCTTCGGCATGGTCCTGCTGCAGCATGAGCCACTGCATTTCCACGTAGTCCTTCGCGTGACCCCAGTCGCGCAAACTGTCCATGTTACCGAGCTTCAGGACCGTGTCGAGGCCTTCCTTGATGCGTGCGATGCCGCGGGTGATCTTGCGGGTCACGAACGTCTCGCCGCGGCGGGGGCTTTCGTGGTTGAACAAGATTCCGTTGCAAGCGTAGATGCCATAGGCTTCGCGGTAGTTGACCGTGATCCAGTAGCCGTAGAGCTTGGCGACCGCGTAGGGGCTGCGGGGATAGAAGGGAGTGGTTTCCTTCTGTGGGATTTCCTGGACCAACCCGAATAGCTCGGAGGTCGAGGCCTGATAGAAGCGAGTCTTCTTTTCGAGACCGCAGATACGTATGGCTTCGAGCAGGCGCAAAGTCCCGATGCCGTCGACGTCGGCGGAGTACTCAGGTTCCTCGAAGGACACCGCCACGTGGCTCATGGCGCCGAGGTTGTAGATCTCGTCAGGCTGGATCTCCTGGACCAAACGGACAAGATTTGTGCTGTCCGAAAGATCGCCGAAATGCGCCTTGAAATTGGGGTGGCCGTAGATTCCGTCGATGCGACCGGTATTGAACGAGCTCGAGCGACGCTTCAGGCCGTGAACCTGATACCCCTTCTCGAGAAGGAGCTCGGCCAAGTATGATCCATCTTGACCTGTTACGCCTGTGATGAGCGCGATCTTACCAGACATTCAAAAGTCTCCTGACTACGGTGTAAAAGCAGGAAACTAGCAGTTTGTTCCAGTTTCTGTCAATTCACTTCCATGGCAGCTAGCGTCGAGTTGTGCGGAATGCCATAAAATGGTTCTGACATTAAGATAACTTTGCCCAAGTTTGGCAAAGAATTTATCGACGTCGAAGTTCTTTTGCATTCAAGTTAAAGCATTGAGATATCAGATTCAGCAGAATCAATTCTTCTGAATCCGGAGGCGGTCCAACCCAGGATGGGTTATTCAGTTAACGCCAAAAGATGGGCGTTGATTTTCTGAGCGACCCGTTCGTGGCCAAGTTCGTTAAAATGGAAGTCATCCGCATACATTTCATCGGAAACAGCACTCCAGATATCCATGTATTCAACGTTGTTTGCTTTGGCTATTGAATGAATCAGCTTCGCCGCTCGTTTTCTGCAAAATTGAGTCCATGGGTCGCATGAAGGAAATGGACTCAGAAGCAGGATTTCCTTGCATCCTGCGCGTTTTGCATCCTCAATTCGACTAAGATAGTCGTTAGGAAAGGAGGAGCGCATCGAAATATCCTTCCCAAAGATCAAGCAAAACGCGTAAATTATTCGTTTGGCAATGTACTTGAATCGTTGCTTTATTGGGGAGTGTTTCACGGGCTGCGGGGCACTTTGGATTGAGCTAGCCTTAGCTTTAGCTTTAGCTTTCGATCTTGCGGGAGGAGATTCGTAATTTCCAAGCTGGAAAATAACCTTTTCATAATGTTTTTGCTGAAAAATGTTTTGAATTTTTGCTTTGCTTCCTGCGTTTATGTACGAAAATTTGTCAATTTGATATTCCTTATGATGAATCAAATCGGCAAAGCCAGAATTTCCCTTTACTAGATACCCGGCAACGTGGCAACCGCCAATGATGGCAAGCTTTTTGGGTCCTACCGGTTCAGACGATGTGCCTCTGACAAATGACTTTTTGGGGATATCAAGGTCGATTTGTACGCTACAACCGAGCTCAATGAATTCGCCATCGGTAGCGGTGTTTGCAAACCGCGACTCGGTAGACCGTTTGGCAGCTCGAGAATATTCATTCGGCTGAGTCTTCTCAGTTTGTAGATCAGAGACTGGCATAGCCGCAGTATACCGTATAGCTGGAAGGTGAAACAAGAGGGAAACTTCCGCGTCCCAAATAGTCGTGATCGATCGATGGAAAGCTCACCCCACCCGCTCTGCCCGGATCCCCAATCCTTCCAGCTTGCCCAGCAGGTTCTCGTACCCTCGGTCCAGGTGCTCCAGC
>JBDKGS010000005.1:0-44816 GCA_039798065.1 Fibrobacterota bacterium
GATCAGCCACCACCTGCGCAAGGCCTGGGTGATGCGCACCGGCGCCTGGGAGGCCGGCCCCATTCTGTGCCTGTTGTCGGTGCAGATCGCCATCCAAGGCAACCTGTTGGCCACCCAGCCAAGCATCATGACCACCGGCGTGGTGCCCATGATCGCCTTCCTGGTGCTGTGCGTGATGACCTGGCCCACCCAAAAGCGCCAAGCCGAAGTCCTGGAAAAGGCCCTGCTGCAGAACTGATCCGCACCGCCTGAGCCGGGGTTACCTTTCCCTGGCTATGACTTCCCTCCACGAACGCATCACGGCTCGCACGCGCGAGGTTGGCAACAACGTCTGTTTCGGCATCGACCCGCTGCTTGAGCGCATCCCTTTCGAGGGGGAGGCGCACCAGGTGGTGGAAAAATTCGGGCTCGGTTTCCTGGACGCATGCCAAAAGCGCGGCGTACTTCCCGCAGCCGTGAAGCCCAACGCGGCCTACTACGAGGCCTTCGGGCCCAAGACGGTCGACTCGTTGGCCAAAATCTGTCGCGCCTGGGCCGATGCCGGCGTGCATGTGATCCTGGACGCCAAACGCGGCGATATCGGGCGCACTTCCGAAGCCTATTCGCGCGCGGCCTTTGGACAATTTTCGGCAAGCACCGTGACGGTGGCTCCTTACATGGGACGCGACTCGGTGGAGCCCTTCCTTGGCACCGAAGGCAAGGGGATCTTCCTGTTGTTGCGCACCTCCAATCCCGGTGCCAAGGATTTCCAGGATCTGTCCATCGACGGCAAGCCGCTGTACCTGCACGTGGCCGCATCGGCCCTATCGTGGAAGGGCGCCGAGCAGATGGGATTCGTGGTGGGCGCCACCGCTCCCGAGGAGCTGGAGCGCATCGCGGCTTGGTTTGCACAGCGCCCCTTCGCCAGCCCGTTTCTGATCCCCGGCGTCTCGGTGCCCGGCGTGAAGGGCGGACAGGGCGGCGGCATCGACGAGGTGGTTCGCCGCCTGCGTGCCGGGGGCCTGGATCCGTGGGGACACCTGGTGAACGCGAGTTCGGGACTCAACTTCGCGTGGGAACGAACTGGCGATCGCGCCACCTGGGCCGAAGCGGGCGCGCAGGCGCTCCAGGAATTGGCCGAAGCCGCGAAATTGTAGGAGGCCTCGCGGGAGTTCTTCCCGCGAAACGGTTTGTGCTCAGTCCTTGTTGTAGCGCCGGATGTTGATGGGCAATTCCCGTCGAATGCCCATCTTCTTCAGGACGTTGATCATGGTCCGCTGACCTTCGACCGTCACCCATCCGAAGGCGCGGGCGATATAGATGCCAGTCGACACTTTCTGTCCATTCATGTCGCGGCCGTCCCAGGCCAGGAAGATCTGGTAGTCGCCTCGCCGGGTGCGCTCGATCTGTCCCGCGTTGGCGGCCTCGATCAATCCCGTAAGATCGAACTGCACCACCGCCGTCCCGAGCAGGTCGTAGATGTAGATGCCTCCGCCTTCCGGAATCCGGTTCAGGTTCAGGATCATGCCGCTGTAGCTTCCCACCGGCTGCATGGGGGCCTCGCCCTGCACCGTGGTCCAGCTCGAGTCGTAGGGGTCCTTGCGAACCAGGAGGGTGATGGGCTTTTGGCCGGCCGGGATTTCACCGCCGCGATCGATCACCACGGGCGTGGGAATGGATGCTTCGAGGATCAAAGGGGGAGCGCCGAATTGGAGCCGTGTCCAGAAGGCGAGCTTGCCGGGCCGGTTCCCGGCCATGTCGGAGAGCGCGCCGGTGGGCCGCGACGAGATGCGCACCGAATCGCCGGGACTGGCCGTGAACGAGGAGTCGAGCAGGATGGTCGCCTGGACACCACCCACGAAGCGAGGCTGCTCGACAGGAATTGTCGCGACGCCGAAAGAGTCGCGGGAAGGCTTGCCCCACGAAACCCAGGGGCCGCTGGCAGCGTTGGTCAACGGTTCGGAGAAGGTCAACGTAAGTGTGTCGAGCGTCCGACCACTGGCCGAGAAGGCGTAATGGGCGCGGAGGATGATGGGGTCGATCCGATCCTGGACGGCAAACGGAACCGTGCCGACATCGGGGAAACGCGTGCTCGCCAGCCATCCCAGGTCCTGGCATCCTAACTCCGGGCAAGCCGTGGCGCCAAAAGCGAATGGTTCCACATCGAAAGTGAGAACCCGATCGAGCGAATCGAACTGCGCCGCCGAGACGGGAAGCTCCCGCGACTGCAGCACGCCCAAGGTATCGGGCCAGCGGAACCCGATGCGGTCGGTCACGGCCAGTGCCTTGCGGAAATGGACCACGACCCGGTCGGCACGGCCGTCGGCGTCGGTATCGAAGATGTAGGCCGATTGAGGAGCATGGTCGAGGCCTTCGACGATCACTTGCCTGGCGAATTCACCGGGAGCGTTGCCCATGGAGTCGCGCAAACTGCCGGCGCGGGTGAAGCGGATGGAGTCGCCCGGATTGACCTGGAGATCGATCGAGTCGGACGGGAACACCAGGACCAGCTCGCCGGTGGTGGCATCCAAGCGCGCCTGTCGTGGGGAAATGGCCCCCATCGCGCCGCTGGGGAGGACGTTGGTGACCAGCTTTCCGTTGGGTGTGAGCGCCGGCCAGATCCGCTCCGAAGCGCTCACGCGCAAGGTGTCGAAAATTGTCCCGCGCCGCAGGATGGCGCGAAGCGGAACCGGCGCGATCCGATCGACCACCCGAACATCCGACCAGCTCCAGATCTCGCTGTACCGCCACTTCGCGACCAGGGTCCCCTTCGCGGCGGTGGCCAGCGGCGTGCTGGACTTGAAGACAAAGCTTGCCTTCAGTGCATCGGGCGAGAGCGACATGTCGGCCGCGGCGACATCCAGCAACTTCGTGGAGTCGTTCCAGGGAAGCATGAGACGATTTCCGTCAAGCCATGGCATCTTCAGGAACACGTCGGCGCGATCCAGCGAACCGTCGCCGTCGTCGTCGAAATAGACGACGGAATCCGGCAGGATTGGCTCCACGCGCACGGGCCTTGCCGAAATGCTCGAGGCGATGGAATCGGCGCGGAACACGATGGAGCCCGCCAGCACCGGTGAAAGCCCGCGCACTTCCACGACGGCTTGTCCGGCCGAAAGCCGCAGGGAATCGATGCGTTTGGCCGTTGCCGTGGTGGAATAGATGGAAATGCCTGGTTCGGACGGAGCCATCGCCAGCCAGTTGTTGCAGGTCAGGCACGGTTCGCTCCCAATGAACGCCTGCACGGTGACGCGGGTCTTGCCGCCCACGGCCAGACCAAGCGCGATGGAGTCCAGCGGAGTCCCGGAAGCGTCCACGAAACGCAGACGCGCCGAAGGCAAGGTCACGAGCGTTGTGGCCTTCTGGGAGAGGTAGGAGCCCGCGATCGAATCGAGTTGCGCCAAGACCGTCCCCATCTGCAGAACCGTGTCCTTGGCGACCACCGCGATTCCTCCGGCGAAGGAGAACGACCCGTAGAAAAGACCGTCGGAACCTTTGGTGAGCTCTACCTTCAGGCTGTCGCCCAGCCGATGCTTGATCGTGACCGTCAGAGTGGTCGTAGTGGCTTCCGAATCCAGTACCGCGACCTGGATCCGTCCCGTCGGGCCTTCCAGAGTGGGCGTCATGGACAGCACCGTCACCGAAGCGTGATGCAGACCGATCATGGCCGAAGCGGTGTCGCGTCGATCGCGCGGCATCTGGAAGAACGCCCTGGCCGAATCCCAGCCGGGTCCCGAGCGCAGCACGGCATCCCCGACGACAGAACCCGTCGACGACAGATTCTGCCACGGGATGCTTCCGTTGAATGCCTTGGAGGTTTCAGGAGCGGTTCCCGCGGGTACGGCGATCCGCACCGGTTCCGCGTCGGTCGATTTGCGGGTGTACAGGGAGATCGGCAGCGAGGCGTTGCCTTCCGGCTTGGTGGTGAGCCCGATCACGATGTTTCGGTCGGCCGTGTCGGCCCAGGCGAGACCCGACTTGTCGGGCTTCAAGGTCAATGCGCTGGCGGGTCCGCACTGCGCGACCAGGTACGGGTCGAGTGCGCCCTGCGGACGGGGGCCGGTGGAATCGGCGACAAGAACTGTCCAATTCGCCGTGATGACGTTGGCGCCCTGTTTGACCCTCACCTTGATCTGGTTGGAGCCCGGTTCGAGCGCGACCAGTGAATCCAGAGCCATCAGGTAGGATCCGCTCTTGGGGGTCACGACGGTGGAATGCGAGGCCTGCCCGTTGGTGGTGTTGGTGACGAACAAGCTGTCCGGCGTGGCTGGCTTGATGACCATCCCCAGGATCTGCTGGATGACGCGCGTGAGGCTGTCGGGCATGTTGGGCGGGATCTGGTAATACTTCCCGCCGGTCATGCTCGCCACGGTATCCAAGGAGGACCCTGCCACGCTGTCCACACCCAGATAGATGGTGTAGATGGGAGGGATGCGCGTGGAGGTCGTCGTCCAGGTTTTTTTGTTCCAGTCCACGGTATTGGTGGGCGCCAAGGCTTCACGCCACTTGCCTTGGTTGGGACGCCCGTCGGAAATCATGATGATGGCCTTGTTGGAATCCACCGAAGGCGCAACGATCGTGTTGCCCGATTTCCCGCCGTAGAGTTGGATTCGCGCCCAGGTGATGGGCTCCTCGTAATTGGTCCCCCCTCCGCTCTTGAGCGGAATGGAGGTCACCAGGTTTTCCACGCTCTGGGAGGTGGACAGCGGCGTCATGGTCATCTGGACAGCATCGAGGACGCCGTGGAAACTGATGATGGATGCGTAGGATTGCGGCGACTTGGACGCTTGGAATCGGATGGCGTTTTGCACCGTCGACAACCTGACGCTGTAAGGGTCGCCTGCGACTTTGCATGCGGTCTGGAGGTCGCCGTATTTGGTTGCAGGATCCACGACCGAAACCTTGTAGCCGTGGAACTGGATCGTGTCGATGTACTTGATCACCGGGGAAGCCACCGGATCGGTGCAGTTGGTGCAGTTGCACTCGAACCAACCCGTGGTGTCCTCGGAACCCGGGAAGATCGCCGTGGGAACCATGCTACCTGTCTGATCGAGGATGTAGGCGATGTCGGTAGGTGGCGGAACCGATCCGGCTACACCGCAAAGGTTCAGCCCTTTGGTGGAAATGCGCGTGGTGGAAAGCGGCACCTGGATGGTCGCTCCATCGAGGGTGGCGACGTCCAAGCATTGGGCTTGCGAGACAAGGTCGCAGCGTTGTCCCGCAGCCTGCACACGGCTCACGCCAGCGCCCGACAGAGCGAACAAAACACTCAGCGCAAGGTGCGCTCCGAACGGGCGTGATTTACTCATGGAGATGAAAATGATTCCCAAACAGGGATCTCCGCAACAGAAACTGCAGGAAGGTGAAGGATTCTGGCATGGTTTGTCACCAGGCGACCAGACTTCAACACTCCTTTGGGGCGAATCGCCTCGATTGACCACGTTGGCTTGGCCTTCTGGTGTAAGCTTTGAGGACGTATGCACCGAGTCTACTCCTACCTGGACTATCGCGCCTACCTGCAAGACGAGCAGGCGGCCCGAAAGGAAGCCGAACCTGGTTTCACCTCCAGGAAGTTCGCTTCGCAACTTGAAATCGACCCAGGCCAACTCACCCGGGTACTGGGTGGAAAGAGCCCCCTCCCGTTCCGGTTCGTGCCCATCGTTTCCGAGTTGTTCGGGATGGATCGCCGCGCCGCCGCCTATTTCGAGGAGTTGTTGCGCTTGGAACGGGCGCGCTCCCAGGACGAAAAGAACCGCTGCCAAGAGCGACTCGCCGCCTTGCGCGGGGTGGCCGTATCGCCGGTCGATGGCGCCAAATCCGAATACTACGCCCATTGGTACCACTCGGTGGTCCGCGCCTTGCTGGGTCTGGGACCCTTTCGCGACGACTTCGCCGCGCTTGGGCGCATGTGCATTCCTCCCATCACTTCCGAACAGGCCCGCAAGGCAGTGGAAATCCTGGAGGAACTGGGATTTGTACGTCGCGATCCCGACCAGGTGCTGCGCCCTGCCGAACCACATCTGACCTCCGGCGAAGGCGTCTCTCCTGTGGTCCTGCGGCAATTCCACGACCAGGCCATTCTTTTGGCCCGCGAAGCCCTGGAGCGCATTCCCGCCTCCGAACGCGAGATTTCGGCGGTGACAGCTTCTGTCGACGCGAAAGGGTTGGCACTTTTGCGGGAGATGGCCAAGGAGCTCCGCCAACGCATCCAGACCCTGGCCCACGGCACCCGCGAACCCGATCGCGTTTTCCAACTCAACATCCAGATGTTCCCCGTCGGGGCCTGGGCCGCGGAGGACGCCCGATGAGACGCTTGGCAAGTCTTCTTTCCGCGACAATTCTTGTCGGATGCGGCTTCGACGACCGCGTCGCCGGGGGCACGTCCTCCGAGGTCCCCAACGCGCTCCACGGAACCGTCCTGGACAGCGCGGGCAAACCGGTGGCCGGCTGCGCCGTGCGCATGGCTCCCAGCGCATCGTGGATCGATTCCACCGGCCGGGTCGACAGCACCGTCACCGACAGCGCCGGACGCTGGACCTTGGCGAAACGGGCCTCGACGGAATCCGTCGCCATCCTGTTCCGGAATCCCGCGGGCGCCAGCCTGGCGAGCTTGACCCTGGACTCCACGGGACTGGCGTCAACGCGGACCGACACCCTGAAACGAGCCGTGTACGTGAAAGGCCGCCTCACCGGTGCCCGAGGATCGTCCAAGGCCTCGCTGCTGGGAACCAACCTGCACGCCTTCACCGACGCCGATGGCGGGTTCGTGCTGGGACCGCTGCCCTCCGGGAATCTCCGCATCCTGATCCACGCGGATTCCGCCGGGATTCCTGTGCGTCGCACCGAATCGCTGGTGACAAATCCTGGCGACACGGCTTCCATGTCCGGCTGGACGGTGACAGGAAACGGCTGGCTCACGGAGGATTACGGCGCCTGGACGCATTCGCGCACCGCGACGATCGACTTGACCACCAACGGCGCCGCTTCGACGGGCGACCATGCGGGATTCCCGGTTCCGGTCCGGCTGGACACGCTGATCGATTTCCGCACGGTCAAGCGAGGGGAACTGCGCTTCGACGACGGAAAGAGCACGCGCTACCCGTTCCAGATCGAGCAATGGGACAGCGCCGCCGGTAAGGCGCTGGTGTGGGTGCGGCTGGACACCGCCAATGGAAACAGCTCCAAGCACGACCTGCGCATGTTCTGGGGAAGACCGGGCGCAGTGGCACCGGTGGACATGCCGAGCGTCTTCGATGTTTCGAGCCGATTCCTGGCCGCTTGGCACCAGGCTTCCATCATCGAAACCTCGTTGGGACTCGCGTTGTCCTGGAACGGCTCGAAGGGGGCCACTGGCGTTGTCGGAACCGCGCAAAGCGTATCGGAGACTGGGTCGTTCATGACGGATTCCGTCGAACTTGGCAAAGGGCATTCCTGGACGGTCGGAATGTGGATCCGATTGGATAAGAAACCTTCCGGCGAAACCCTCCTGGTGGGCAGCACCGACGGCCCCGATTCCACCAACTGGGGCCTTTCTGTCAGGGACGACCAGTACGTGAGGGTCTGGTCGGGGGCCGACACGACCCGCTCCCTCGAGGCCGGCGCCCCCTTGGCGCTTGGCGTCTGGACCCATCTGGTGGCCACGTTCGAATCCGGCACCAGCCGCATCGGACTGGTTGTCGACACCACCGTGTATTCCCGTCGCAACGTGACGTTCCCGGCGACATCGCGGCAACGCCTGCGAGGCCTGTCCGGGATAACCGGCGCGGTTGACGAAATCCGTCTGTTCGACGACGAGCGCGCAGTCCAGTGGTCCCAACTCGAACAACGGACGGGAGCCGTCGGGGTCCCGTGGCTGAAATGGAAGTGAGCAAGAAGGCGACAGATCCTGTCGTCTTCGATTTTCTGGACTATCGCGAGTTCCTCAAGGCGACGTACGAATTCCGTCGCGAGGCCTCGAGCGTCTTTTCCTACCGCTTCATGGCCCAACGCATCGACGTGGACGCGGGACAGCTCGCCCGCATCCTCCAAGGCAAGTTGCACCTGCCGCAGCGAGCGCTTTCGGCCACCCTGCGCTTGTGCAAGCTGGAAGGTCGCGAAGCCGCCTACTTCGAAGACCTCTTCAGGCTGGGGAAGGCAAAGGATCCCGAAGAAGCCGAGCGCTGCCGCGAACGGTTGGAAGCCCTGAAAGTGCCCCCTCCCCGCACGATCGGACCCGAACAAGCCGAATTCTACCGCAACTGGCGCCACTCGGTGGTGAGGGCTCTGGCATCGCTGGAGGCCATTCCCCAGGAGCCGGAAACGATCGCCAATTCTTGTCGTCCACCGCTCGCCCCCGAACAGGCCAAGGAATCGCTGGCGCTCCTGCAACAGCTGCAACTGCTGGTGCGAGGCTCCGACGGCAGATTGCGTCCCAGCGACCCCCATCTGGCGGCACACGAGAGCCTTCCGCTGGAACTGCTGAGGAGTTGGCACGCCCAAGCCATGGAGCAGGGCCGCAGGGCCCTGGCCGAGATCCCTCCCACCGAACGCGACGTTTCGACCATGACCTTGGCGCTTTCGGCATCCGACCTTCCCACCGTGCGCTCGTGGGTGGTCGATCTTCGCCGCCAGGTGAGGGCGCTGGCCGCCAGCACGACAAATCCCGACCGGGTGTTCCAGGTGAACGTCCAGTTCTTTCCGGTGGCCGAACGCGCGAAGTCGCGCAAACCGGGACAATCGCGCTCGAACGATTAGGTTTGGAGCCTATGGTCGCACCTGTACAGCCCGAAGGCGAAAACGCCATCAACATCGAACTCGGCGAAAAAGAAGCCGAAGGCATCTATTCCAACCTGGTTCTGGTGAGCCATAGCCCGCACGAATTCGTGATCGACTTCGCGCGCATGCTGCCGGGCGTCCCCAAGGCCAAGGTGGGTGCGCGCATCATCGTGGCGCCATCGCACATGCAGGCGCTCATCAGCACGCTGCAGGACAACCTCTCCCGCTTCGAACGCGCCTTCGGGCCGGTGCAGCGGAGGGGATAGAACGGGTCAGTCCTTCCTGGACCAGCTCCAGAGGAAGGCGGCAGCCCAGTTGGAATGCATGGTGGCGATCGCCAAGGGAACGCCCACCACCATGGATGGCGAATGGTGCCGGATCGCTTGGCCGATTCCCACCAAGGCGAGCAAACCCGCGTAGAGGATGGCGAAGAACGCCACCCCGATCCAGATCGGATGGAAGACGATTCCTGTCAAAACCGCCAGGACGGCGACCGCCAACGCCGCTGGGGGCAGAAATTGTCGCCAACGCAAGGTTTCGGGAAACCGCTTGGCCATGCGCGCCTTCCAGTAACCGTAGCGCCAATATTGACGCCTCAAGCCGCCAAACGTCGCGGGGGGATAATAGCGCGTCCGGTACGATGGATCGAGCCAGATGCGACCACCCGCCTTGCGGACCCGGCTGTTGAACTCGTAGTCTTCGTTGGCGAGCAACGTCTCGTCGTACCCGCCAACCCTTTCGATCCAATCCTTGCGAAACGCGCAAAACGCGATGGTATCGACTTCCTGCGCCTGCGTCGAGAACCGGAAATGGGAGTCGCCGACGCCCACCGGATGCGACACCGCCGCCACGATGCTGCGCGCGAACCAGGAGTCGTCTCTCGAAACGACCTCCAGACCGCCACCGACCATGTCGCCTTTGCCTTCTTGGAGCATGTTCACGCAGGCGTCCAGGTAGCCTGGCGCCGGCGAGGAATGCCCATCCAGGCGCATGAGGATCTCGCCCGTCGACGCGGAGATGGCCCGATTCAATCCCGCCGGAATGATCCGGGCCGGGTTTTCCACCAAGATCACCGTGTGCTCGGGATGCATGGCCTGGTAGGCCGCGATGACTTGACGGGTTCCGTCCGTGGAGCCGCCATCGGCCACGATCGTTTCCAATCGATCCAAAGGATATCCCTGCTTCCCGATCGCATCGAGAAGTCCGTGGATGGTCGCCTGCTCGTTCAAGCACGGAACCAGGATGGACAATTTTGGTCTAGCCAGTGAAAGCTCCGCTCAGCAACTGGTGGCACCGGGATTTGGAGCCTCCAGAGACAAATATGGCAACCCGTTTGCCTCCCGGGAAACCCACCTGGGCAATTGGGCGACTAATTTTGGTTGCAATGGGCTCAACCCCTCGACATCCTCCCGTCCGGGTCGGGCATCTGCTGACATCCCTGTGGCCGGGTGGCATCGAGCAGTTCGTGCTTTCGCTGGCGACAGGCCTGCCCAAGGATGGCTTCCAGACGCGGATCTATTCGTGGATGGGTGACGACCCGTGGGCGGAGGAATTCCGTTCACGCAAAATCCCCGTATTCGCGACGCGCGGCCCAAACCGCTTTCGTTCCCCGCTGGATGCGTTTCGGCTCACCAAGGCGTGGCTCCAACTGGCCGCCCAACTGAAACGCGACCGCATCGACATCCTGCATACGCACGATTTCTTTCCTGCGCTGGTGGGCCGCACAGCGTCCCGCATGGCTGGCGTCCCCGCGCGCGTCACCACGTTGCACAATCTCTACGAGTGGTGGCCGAAGTGGGCCTTCGCCGCCAACAGGCTCCTGGCCGGCCAGACAACCGCGATCACCTGCGTGTCGGAATCCGTCCGGCAATTCATGATCCAGCACGAAGGCCTGGCACCCGAGCGCTACACGACCATCCTGAACGGCGTGGACGAAGACAGATTCCGTCCGAACATGGACGCGCGAGCGGAAATCCGCCGCGAACTCGACATCAAGGACGGCGAAATCCTGATCGGAAGCGTGGGCTCCATCACCACGCGCAAGGCGCAGTGGATCCTGGCCAAGGCGGTCGCACCGCTGATCGCAAGCGGCATTCCCGTGCAGGTGCGGATCTGGGGCGCCAACGGCAGCAACCCCCAGCATGCCGAGCAGGAGCTGATGGCGCTGGTGGGACAACTCGGGATTGGCGACAGATTCCGTCTACTCCCTCCTCGCAGGGACATCGAGCGCGTCTACACCGCGATGGACATCCATTGCATGACGTCCATCGCCGAAGGCTTGAGCCTGGCCTCGGTGGAGGCCATGATGTGCGGCGTCGTGCCGGTGTATTCCGACATCGGGCCGTTCCGCGAGGTGGTGGACGCAAACACAGGTTTCCTGTTCAAGAGCGAAGATCCGGCGGACCTGGAAAGGACACTGAGAGTCGCGCTTTCCCGCGAATCCCTAGCCGGAATCGCCTTGGCCGCTCGTTCCGCCGCGGTGGTCCGATTCGGCCAGACGCGCATGGTGGCCGAGTACGCGAAGATCTACGCGTCCTGCGCCAAGTGACTTCGGCTCCTGATTCCGTCGCGCTGCTGGTTCTCACCTATGGCGCTCGAGCGCACCTGCTCGGCCGTGTGCTGGACGCCGCCAAGAATGGCTCCGTCGCCCCCGCATCGATCCTGATCGTTGACAATGGCTGTCAACAGCCGGTCGCGGTCGATTCGGACGGCGCGATATCCGTCGAATGCACCCGCTCCGAAACCAATCTCGGCTCGGCGGGCGGATACCATCTTGGGCTGGCAAAGCTGCTGGAAAATCCAAGCTGGTCGCATGTCTGGATCCTGGACGACGACAACCTTCCCGCGAAGGGTTGTCTGGAACAATTGCTGCGGTTCCAGAAGGGGCTTGCGGAAGGCTCGATCGGCATCGCGCATCGCCCCGACCGCCGCGAATTCCTGGAGTTGGTGCGCAATGGCGGACAATTTCCGCCGCGTCCGCACAGCTACCAGGCGTTTTCGGTTCGGGATCTGATGCGCGGACGTTTCCGCAAGGCCCCGACTCCGATCGGCGAATCCATCCCCATGTTCGCGTTCGGCTACGGCGGCGCGCTGGTCCCCAGGGCCGCCCTGCAAGACGGAAATTGTCTTCCCGATCCACGCCTGTTCCTGTACCACGACGACTCCGATTGGTCCTGGCGGTTGGGCAAGGCCGGCTTCCACGCCTTCCTGTGCCAAAGCGCAACCATCGAGGACATCGACGCCCCCTGGGGTGGATTCGTGCGCAACGGCGCGAGCCCCTTGTTCTCGAAGCAGACCGATCCGCGCAAGCTCTGGTACTCGCTGCGAAACCGCGCCTGGCTGGAGCGGAACATGGGCTTTGCGGGGCTGCGCCACGACATCAACGCCGCTCTGTGGATCGCCTTGATGTCGATGCGCACCTTCCTGGCCGAACGATCGCCGCGACAGATTCTGACAAGAACACGGATCGCCTGGCGCGCCTACCGGACGGGCGACGCGGGACGGCTGGACCCCTGGCCGTTCGGCTAGACTAGGCCAGCAAGTAGCGAACCGCGTCCAAGATACCGGGCCGAAGCCCCTTGTACCGAAACGATCCGGGGTCTTCGAGCGCATCCAGGAAGGGTGACAGATTCCGACTCCAACGCAACTCGTCGGCCAGCCCGGCGGCCTTGGCACCCATGTTCGACGCCAACGTCGCGTCGCTGAAAAGCCGTTCGATCGCATCGGCGAGATCCTGCGGAGATCCGGCCTTCACGCGCAACGCCCCACCTGCGGACTCCATGCGCGATCCGAGCGGATCCTTCCCCGAAACCACCAGAGGCTTGCCTGCCCACAACAGATCCAGGTAGCGTGTGCGCCAGCTCGACAACGCTTCGAGCGAATCGGGGTTGGTCAAGATTCCCGCACGGCAATGCTCCAGCCACGGCGCGAGCCCGTCGGGCGAAACCGACACGTCGTTGAAGAAGATCGACGTTCCCAGCAATCCCGCTTCGCGCGCCTTGGATTCCACCTTCCGTACCGGATCGTCTTCGCTGGCGCGTTCGCTGCGATTGGATCCGGAAAGGAAGAACAGCTTCGCCTTCGATCCCCGCTGCGACAAAATTTGGAACGCACCCACGAGCGTATCGTGATCGAACCAGTTCCAGAGGCTTCCGCCCCAAAGGAAGACAGGATCTGTCTGGAGCGAGGCGGGATACGGATTCGCCGCGCCTCTGGGAAATGGCTCTTCACGCACTCCCATGGGCACTTCCGCAACCCGACGCGTGAGGGAATCGGCCAATCCACCTCGCGCCCAATCGCGCTCGGAAAGGAACATCCCCGCGACAACCATCCACTGCTCCATGCACGAGACCTGGATGGTCTCGGCACGCATGGCGTGCAGCAGATACCGATGGCGGAGCTTGGCACGCTCCACATCGCGGGCCTTGCCCGGAGTCCTGGCCCAAAGCGCCATCTGCTCGGTGGCGGTCACGCAGTAGAGATCCAGATGGAACGGCAACCCCGAACGCAACAGCTTCCAGGCGATGGGCGCCGGAAGATACGGCCCGAACACCAGGCCGTCGCCCGGACGGACTTTGTCAAGATCGAGATTGGCCAGATCGTGCAGCATGACGGAATCCGGCAGCGGATTCGATTCGGGCGAAAGCACGGCGACATGGACTTCGTGCCCCCGGGCGGCAGCGGCGGCAGCCATCTCGCGGATGCGCATGGCGGGGCCGAGCAATCCTTTGCCGAAGGCGTGGCCAGCAAGGATCCAGACCTTGCGTTTCACTCCGACAGACCTAGGCAGACCGAGAACTCGGAACCCGAAGCCACGATTTCTCCGACGATATCCATCTTCAGGTACCCGAGTCTTCTCAAATCGTCGAGGAGCGCCCGGAAGGAATCCGGAGTGAATCGCCAGACGTGGATGTCCTTGTATTGCCCCTCGCGAGCCGCCGTGAAGGCATCCACGACTTCGGCGGTCGTGTGGATCCGCGCATAGGCACCCGGCCACCACCACGCCCAGGCGAGCCGTCCGCCCTTGGTCACGGCCCGCAGATGGTGCTCGGCAACTGCACCGGGCGTGGGCCGAACATCGACTCGAAGGTGGGCATCGACCACCTCGCCGCTACCGGATGGAAATCGTCCACGGTCGAACACGCGACGGCAATCGGGGGCCACCAGATACAGGCGCCCCTTCGAACGCAGCAGTCCGCGGCACTCTCCCAAGAACCGGACAAGATCCGGCACGTGTTCGATCACATGGCTGGCGATGATCCAATCGAACTTTGCTTCGCCGACGACCTCCGAATACGCTTCGCCATTCCATATGAAGTCCACGGCTTCGATTCGAGAGACATCGACACCGGGATGCCCCTGGTATTTTCGGCGCAAGCCATCCTGATCCATATGGTCGAGGATCTTCACGCGGAAGCCTTCGCGCTTGGTGGCGATCCCGTTGTGGCACGGACCGATTTCCAAGCCCTCGCCGGAGGCATCCAGCAGACGAAAAATCGTTCTGTTTCTGCGGCCGCGCTGGAATGCTTCCAGCGGTTCCTTGATCCATTTGGGGAGCATGGCGAACCTTCGAAAAGGTTGAATCAGATCTTGCGGAAGGACGCGAGGATGCTAGGCCCGTGATTGTGTTCGAGATCTTCGTCCAACTCGATGCGAAATCCGGAAGCTGCGGCGGCATTGATCAGACCTTCGCGCGTCATCCACTCGCTGTAGCTCGAATTCCCTCCAAAAAAGCCTTTGGCGAAGATGCTCGCGCCATATTCGTGCCGGTGCAAGGTTGTGGATGTTCCGTCCGGGAGCGACACAGCCCTCTGTGTGGAAAATCGCCCTTGGAGCGCCGGAAATTCTGCCACGGCGGGAGACCAGTAATGCGTCCATAGAAGGAGTCGCCCGCCTGGCTTCACCCGAGGTCCAGCCAGTTCGAAGAGCTTCTGGGGGTCCCGCAGGTGGTAAACGATGCCGATCGCGAGGAGGATGTCGTAGTTGTCGACGCTTGCCTGGAGATGCCCGTATACATCTCCCAGGAGGAACGAAGTCCGCTTCAGTCCCATGATCTCCTTGGTCACAAGGCATTTCAGGTAGGCTCGCGAATTCGCTTCGACAGCACACACCGATCGCGCGCCCATCCGTTCGAGCATGCAGGAATGAGCGCCCTCCAGTGGTCCGAGCTCGAGGACATCCAGCCCTTCGACGGATTCCCCATGGATCAACCGAAGAACACGGTCGTCTTCGAACAATGGGGAATTGCCGGACACGACGCCTTCCAACGGAATTTTCGCACCCCATTCGCCCTTGAATATATCGACCGCCGACTGCGGAGCCGGGCGGTTCGTGACAAAATGCGATGGATATCCACCATGCTGCCACGAGCGGATCGCAAAGGACAATTTTCTACGCAGAACATTGATCATCTGGTATCGGCCTCGTCTGGAACGGAAGGCACTAGAAAGTAGCATCGAACACACCTTTGGTTGCGCGTTCCTAAGTTTGCTCAACAATGGACGACACCTCGCTTCGGCATAACTTCCACTCAGCGTGTATCGATTGAACGAGGCTCATTCCAGCCGTTCCCTGGTTGCAAACGCGGCATGGTCGCTCGTTGGGCATGTGCTGCCGCTCTCCGTCGCGATTGTTTCCGTACCGATGCTGATCCATGCGCTCGGCAACGAGCGCTTCGGAATCCTGACCCTTTGCTGGGTGGTAGCCGGCTACTTCAACGTCCTCGATCTGGGTCTGGGTCGTTCTCTGATCCTTGCCTTTTCCCGTCTCGACAAATCCCGGGATCGCGACGAGGTATCCAAAATCTTTTGGGCGGGCTCCGCGCTTTTGGGCGGCATAGGCATCCTCACCGGTGGTGCACTCTACCTCGGCGCCGACAAACTTCCCGAACTGCTCGGAGTCTCGAGCAACTTGCAAGCCGAGGCGAGCGGAGCTTTCCGATTGGTCGCATTTTCACTTCCGGCCACCCTCCTGCTTCCTGGTCTCGCCGCGATGCCCGTCGCCTGGCAGCACCAGAAGGCATTGACTCTGATCCGTGTCCCCTCCGGGATCTTAAGCCACCTCATTCCGATCATCATGCTGCACTGGACGAATGATCTGAGACAACTCCTTTTCGCCAATCTGATCCTTCGGATCGTCATCCTCCTGGCTCAATCCGGCCTCTGCTGGTACGTATCGAACCTCGGGAGGGTCGACAGCATTCGAGGTGCCGTTCGCTCCTTGATCTCGGACGGCTCCTGGATGATGCTGACCAACATCCTGGCACCTCTTCTCATGAGCATGGATCGGTTCGTCCTAAGCCATACCTCGGGCCCCTCCTGGCTTGCCACCTATGCCCCTCCACTCGATCTCGCTACGAAGGCTTGGACCCTCGCAGGTGTCGGATTGGCGGTGATGTTTCCTGCGATGGGACACTTCCTGGCAACAAATCGGAAGGTCGCGAACGAACTGTACGACAACCTTCTTCGCATCATCGTTCTTTGGTCGCCTGCGGTACTGCTAACCATGGCAGGTATCGGGCGCTTCGCGATCCACTACTGGATTGGCGCCGAGTATTCCCGATCGGGTGGGATATTGCTTGCCGTGTTCTGCATCGGGATCTATTGGGGCCTGCCCGGTGGGATCTCCTTTTCCGGAGTACAAGCTTCCGGACACTCGAAACGCGCCGCAACAATTCATTTGTTCGAATTCCCGATCTACCTCGGACTCCTCTGGGTGGCTGCCAATTACGGCGGGATCTTCGGGATCGCCATCGTATGGTCCTTGCGTCACGCATGTGATTCCCTTGCGATGTACCTGGTTGCACGACGCTCTGGGTTGGAAGCAGCATTCTCGGGAACCCTTGTCCGCAGAATGCTTGCAGGATCCAGCTTGTTGGTCGTGATCGCCGTTCTGCATGCGTATTCTTCCTGGGCTGGGCTCGCATTTGCCCTGGCAACTTGCGCGATTTGGCTTGTGTTCGGCTGGAAATCCGATCCCAGCACGGCGAATTCCATCAAGGCCAAATTCCTATGACGAACCGCAAGGTGCATATCCTGACTAGGGAGCGTTTCGGCAAGCTTCTGCTCGGACCCCAGATCCGCTTGGAACGCCTCGCACAGGAGTTTACTTCACAGGGATTCGAAGCTTTCATCTACGGCCATTTGTGCGGCAACGACTTCGATCATGAAAATCGGATCAAACCCCTTCGGCCAGGATTCACAAAGGATATCCAGCCTTCCGACATCGTGATCGCCTCGGAGCTATTGCAGGCTCGTCCCTGCAACGAATTGCTCTCATCCAATCTCAGATTCCATTGGGATTGCTATGGACTCAGCCTTCCCGAAACCCTGAGCTTCCAAGGCACCTGGCCATTTTTGAAAAGCCTAGCTGATCGGCGGCGAAAGCTAGTCCGGTACCGTACCCTCGCTTCGCGTGCGGAATCCGTTTGGGTTTCAAACCAAGGGCAAGGAACATTTCTTGCCGCGTTGCTAGCTACCAGTCCATCGAGTTTCGAATCGAACGCGGCGAGTTCTTTTCCAAAGAAAACAGTCCTGGCTCCGATGGGAAGCCGGAGCGAATCTTTCCCGATCGGCGCCCCCAATCCCTACCCAACTCCACTCCACGGTCGACCGATTTTCCTTTGGGGTGGCGGCATCTGGCCTTGGTTTGACCTCAACACCGTCTTCGACGCTATGGCGCGCACCAAAGACGCCCCTGAAGCGCCGTGCTTGTTTTTCATCTCCGGCCGCAACGAGGCAACCTCGGACTACGATGCTCCGTTGAGCGAGGCCATCTCGCTCGCCAAATCGATGGAACTTCTCGATACGAACGTTTTCTTCAACAGCGGACGCGTCAGCTCATCGGAGCTTGCACCCTGGCTGGAGCACTGCACTGCGGGCATCATGGGGAGCCCTGCAACGCTCGAATCAAATTTGAGTTGGCGCACACGGTACTTGGACCTGCTTTGGGCGGGCAGGCCACTTGTCGCAAGCGGCGACGATCCCCTGGCTCGTCGGATGGCGAACGAAGGAGCTGCGTTGGTCGTAGAGGCTGGAAATGGTGAGGGTCTCGCCAAATCCATTCTTCAATACGCCTCACGGCGCCAGGAATGGCTTTCAGCATGTTCCGCATCCAAACGAGTTGCAGAGTCAACGATTTGGTCGAAGACCCTCCAACATGCTGTGCAGCGAACCATTCAAACACCACCAACCAAAAGTCGCCTTCCGGGAGTGCCGCCGATCACAAAGCTCCGGTATGTGCTCGGTATTTAGCTCCCGGTCTAACGGGCAAAGCCTTCACCCAACTTCCAAAATGAGCCGAACGATGAGTTCTCGCAGATACTGGCATTTCCACTACGGAAAGATCCAAACTGTCGTTTTGGGCCCCCATCTTCGCGCCATGGAAATGGCGATCACCGCAAGAGACTGCGGCTTGGAAGCCACCCTTGTCGTCGACGACCCTACAGGCGTCCAGATTCCAGGAGTGCGCCAAGTCGCACGAGGCAGCTTGTCTCTTAATGAGATCCAACCCGGAGATGCGGTTGTCGTATCCGATGCGGCCGCGGCGAGAATTCCATGGCAATTGGCTCGAAAGGGCTTGGCGTTCCATGCAGACAGCTATGGAATGGCCCTTCCGGAACTGGTGAAGATCTACCCTTCCTGGACGGCTAGGCACGCCTGGAAAGACAGAATCCGTCGCTGCCTGAAATTCGGCTTTATTTCTCGTTATGCAGAGAAGATTTACCTGTCCCACGACGCCCAGCTCTTCCTTCTGGCTGGAACCGTGTTTTCAGGTCGAACGACAACCGATTCCTCCACAGCCGATTCGCTCGCGGAAAAGGTGCTCTACATCCCGATGGGTGTTTCCTCCCCATCCACCTCGGCAGATTTGCCGAACCCATATCCAGAGTCCATCCGTTCTCGGCGAATTTTCCTTTGGGGTGGAGGTATATGGGCATGGTTCGACACACCGACTTTAATCCACGCCTTCGACCGCATCCGAGACACCGACGCGGTCCTGTTTTTCATATCCGGACAAGACCATTCGGGTCTCGCGATACATCAAAAAGCTCTCGAATCGACGAGGACATTGGCTCGCGAAATGGGGCTGCTCGGAAACAACGTATTCTTCAACGATCGATCCGTCGGGCCATCCGACCTTCCTGCCTACTTGCAGCATGCATGGTCAGGCGTGATGGCAAACCCCCGATGCCTCGAAGCCGAATCCAGTTGGCGGACTCGTTATCTCGACCTCTTGGGTGCAGGACTCCCACTCGTTGTATCTGGTCGAGATCCACTAGCTCTCAGAATGGAATCCGGCGGGGCGGCATTATTGTCTTCCGCAGGCGATATCAATGGACTAGCGAGTAATCTTCGGAAATTAACCCAGGACTCTAGTTTGAAATCCCAAATGGGAGCTGCGGCAAAGTCCATCGGGTCAAAAATGCATTGGAACACAACGTTGGCACCACTTCGAGATGTTCTTCAGGATCCAAATAGCTTCCAAGTAAATGCGAATCGCCCTCCCTTGAACTGGCTACTCCGTTACGCTTTTGCCTCGATCACTCCCAAATGGAACAGCTGAATCCGAAATTCCGTATGCGACTCCGATGATCGTACAAACCACAACAAAGAATGGTGGGGAAGCCACCATACTCTCTACCAGCCCATGGAGTCCAAAACTTATCAATCCAATCATGATTCCAATCCCCGTAGGGTCGGAATATCGCTTGCTGTAGTTCAATGCTGCAGCCATGGCCCCACCAAGAAGCAGAATCCACCCCAAAAACCCAAAAACACCCCACCCCAACAAGAATTCCAAATGCGCATTATGCGATGACATCATCGCCCCCTGATCAAACCATGCAGGAAAGCCGGTGGTCATCTTCTCCTTTTTGAAGTTATCCATTCCGCACCCGAAAATGAAATGATTCTGATTTAGCACCACCCATGTGGACTCCAGCAATTTGACCCGTCCATAATTCGATGCCATATCATTGAAGCTTGGATTCGTTATCCGCCCAAATATCTTGTTGGCACCTATCCCAAGGATTAATGGGGCAAGAATAAGAAGACCCGCAAGTATAGCCTTATTGCTTCTAATGCGCCACAGCAAACAGCAGCAAAGGACAATAAGCCCAAAGATGCTTCCTCGAGACTGAGTTAGAACTATTGCTAGTAGCTGAACAACTCCCATAAATCTAAAAACACGCCGTTCTAGAATTGATCCTTGCATGCTTTTATATAACGCAATAGCGCATGTAAGATCAAGAAATGAGGCTAACACATTTGGGTTGATTGAGCCGGCGAAGCCAAGGCGCCCACTGATTAAATCTCCTTGAACTATCGAATTCACCATACACCATATAGCCATAAGCGTAGTCGACAAGCAAAGACCAAATACAACTTGCCGCCACCCGACCAAATTCCGCGCAAACAGATATGAGCTCACAATGACGAACAGAAGCGATATCCAAATTTGGATATCGCCTGAATTCGAGAATGGCTCCTTAGAAAAAATCATAAACGCAATTCTTGTTAGCAAAAAACCAAACACAAACAGCACAAAGGCTATGCGCATATGGATTAGCGGCTTACGTTTTTGACTGGCTGGTTCAAGCATTGGGATTACAAAAAGGAACAATCCCACGCCAATCAGCAGCAGCACTTCAGCTGTTGGCAAACCCAACAGAGAAAATGGAATCAACGATGCGCTCAACAATATTGCGAAAATTGAAGCGGGTCTACGAGATAAAACGAATGGCATTGAGAGGAGTATCAGTAGGGCGAGTACTGCTATAGCCTTGATCGAGTATTCACTCGGGATGAACAGTCCCGGCAATGCGCTCAGAACCGCTAGCAGTATGAATTTCCAATAGCCTTTCAAATTACTTCGTCTCACCAGCCCGATTGGGGGAGAGCAATAATTTGACAAGCTGATTGTTTGCCATCAACTCTTTGCTAAAAAATACATAGGTTGAGACGAGCAAAAATATCATCAACCCTGATAACACAATGACCAATGCTAAAACCATTCGTTTCGGTCTACCCTTGTATTCTGCTGCTCTTGCTGAGTCGATTAGATAAAGGGATGAACGAGTTTTGGAAACATCAAGACGAGACAACTCCTCCTGTTGACGAAGTAGACCTAAAACCTTAATCTGAATTTCTACCTCACCCATGAGCGCATAATATCGAGGAGCACCTTCCGATATTGCAGTTAAACTGGGGAGGCGGGAATTCTTAGCTGTTTGAATCTTCTGGAGCTCAGCTTCAATCCCATTTTGCAGCGCTTTGATCGTACTCTCCGATGAATTGCCTTCTCCTTGTGTCGCAGAACTCAATATTTTTGAAAATTTTGCTTCTGTAAGCTTCTGGGATAACCGAGCAGAAGCTTCCATCATCATTTGTGTTTGCATCACCGGCTCGGCAATTCGAGTTTTCTTCTGATAGTCAATAAGTGCAGTTTGGTTTATTTCCAGTTGGCGCTTCGCTTCGGCCGATCTCGCAATCGAGAAATCAAGTACGGACTGCGCACGATTAGAAGAAATTCGGACGATTGAGGAATCAAGAAGGTTGAACGCATACTCACATATCAGCTTTGCTGTATCAGCCGAGCGATCCCAGCAGCGTATCTCAAAAGATTGAGTCGAGGAATAACCTATTCCTGAGCTCTTTGATTCAGCCAATGTTACATTTGCATTGAGCCGCTTGGTTGCCTTTGAGTATTTTGCAACACCTTCAGTCTCATAGCGGCGAATCAATTCAAAACGATCAATAATGCGCCTGCTGAAAGTTTCAGACTGAAAAATCACTCCGATTTGCTCATTCGAAATGTCATTTTTCGAAGAAAACATCCGGTCTTTCATCCCGATTAAATCGAGAAGCTGACCTTGCGATTCTGGCGGCGGCACAAAGACAACTTTGCTCAAATATTCTGGTTTTGCAATAAACCATGGGTATATAAACCCAACCGCTAAACTCGTAAGAAGGCAGATGGCAAAAGACGTCTTTAGCGACTTAACCCAAATAGAAAATCGTACGGCTCTGCTGTCGGCTAGTTCTTCATCAGGAATTTGCATGAGCTATTCGCCTCGATTCAAATGCGTTCACGGCAATCATTTTTGGATAACAGTCTCGAACTTGCTCGGCCTGTCTATGATGAATTGCTTGGTATTGATCACAGCAGATCATTTATAGAGTGAAAGTTGCACGATTAGGCCTGTAGCCGCAATTGCCAATGAGACTGTTGTAGCAGCAATGGAAAACCATTGGTCTGCGGAAATAAACCGTTCCTCCGGTACGATTATGGCCGCACTGGGTCGAATTGCCTGTTCAAGGCCCCTCGCCTGGAGTGTCTGCCAATCGATTACCTGGATCCGCGCTTCCCAGGCTCTTTGCGAAAAACCGCCAGCTGAGTTGACGTAAAAATTAACGTCCGCCCCTTTTTTCCAAGTTACAAATCCTGGCCGATTCACCTTTCCACCCACCCAAACGACTTGCTCCGCCTTGTAGACATAAACCGTGTCGCCGATCTGGATTTGAACATCTGGATCGGAATAGTTCCCGCGCATGTGATTCAAGTAATCCATCATCGCCACTTTCAATTCGGGAAGCTGGTAGGACTCCGGAAGCCCTTTTTCCCGAGCCGCAGCCAACCAATTCCAGCCCCGCTTGGTGCTGACCACAACACCCGAATCTTCGCCTCCAACAATGCCACCGGCCAGTTTTACCAGATCCGACGCCTTCATTCCCGCGGTGTAGGTATAGGCCCCAGGCTTCGCGACCTGCCCAACAATCCAGACCACCGGCGGAAGGAAAATCGGCTTCTTTAGCGGCATCGTCACCAAGGCGAAAGTCGAGTCGCAGCGCGTCTCACTTGGTATAACCTTTCGGCTAGCACCGTTTTTTTCCATCACCTCGACCGGGTGCTCCAGATCCACTTCCCCTGCGGCCAGCATCAAGGACGTCAACGGTTCACCGGGCAACATCTCGATGTACCCCGAAAAACCTCCGCTCGCGAACGTCACCAGTGCATCTCGAGGCACAATGCGCAGCGCGTCGCCATCGAACAAAGGCGGGTCCTGCGTGGCGTCCCCCGACCTCAAGGCGCGAACCAGATCCAGCCAGACAGAATCTTTCCCGCCGCGCACCAGCAAGACCCGGCGCAGCGATGGCACCTGGTCCATGGCGTAGTACAGACCTGGCATGTCGGAGGTCAGCGAGTCGATGGCCTGGGATACGTCAAAGCCTGTCTGCTTGAGCAGTTGGATCACGCGCGTTCCTGCCGGGCAATCGAAAATGCCCGGATGCGCGACAAGCCCCGACAACCGTACGTTGGCCTTGTTGATCTTGATCAGTTGCAGGTCGATCAGGGTAGGCTTGATGCGACGTTTGAGGATCGCTTCCACGCTGTCCCGCAGATCGCGGAGATTGCGGCCTCGCGTAGAGATGCGCCCCATGTCCGGGATTACCAGGTCTCCACGGGTATCGACGGCCAAGTCGAGCTCGCCACTTCCGACCCCCCACCACCTCAGCCGGAGCTGGTCGCCGGAGGTCAGTCGAATCAGGGAATCCGGAGCGGAAATCGATGGGTAGTCGATTTGCCCCGATGAGCGTTTCATCGCCGCTGCCGAAATAGGCGACGACATGCCCGATGCATCGTTCATGGCCAACGAATTCGAGGCAAAATCCGCAGGGGAAACAGCGAACAACCGGACGGCACCGACAAAGGCCAGCAGAGGAAGGATGCGCTTGAGCATTTGTGCGAAAGTAGATAGTTCGAGCGTTTATCGCGTGGACTGAGTTTCCAGCTGCAGCTTTTTCAAGCGCACCTGCAAGGCCGGGAGAAACGGCGCTCTGCGGGAGGCTTCCTGCAAATGGCGCAGCGCCTCGTTGTTGCGGCCGCTCTTTTGGTCCCTGATCCCCGTTGCGTACTCGATCAACGCTTCCCAAGTCACTGCACCCCGGGATTTGACGATCTGGTGGGCCGAAGGCGGTACCTTGACGCCTAGGCTGTCAAGAAGCGTCAAGGCGCGATCCCGGATCTTCTGGACGAATTCGTCCTCTCCCGATCTC
This sequence comes from Fibrobacterota bacterium, assembly GCA_039798065.1. Lineage (GTDB taxonomy): Bacteria > Fibrobacterota > Fibrobacteria > UBA5070 > UBA5070 > UBA5070. The sequence continues at coordinate 23,790 of JBDKGS010000005.1, forward strand.
CCGGAGAACTGGATGCTCAGATCCTGCGTCTCTCGCCGGTACCCCAGCGCGACCTGCCATTGGACGCTGCGTCCATCGTGGACGAATCTTGTCAGGACGACGGCATCCGCATCGAGCTGGCGGGATGCGGTACGCGCATCTTCGATTTCGGTCCGCGTAAGGTCGGTTCGGCCGCTCCAGCCGACCTTTTCGAGAGCCGCGCTCAGCATGGCCGGATCGACAACATTCACGCTGGGAACCATGGAGGCTTCCCACGAAAGCATCTCGCCCACCACATCCTGCATGGGCTCGACAAGATCCGGCGCGAGATCTCCGCCTTTGACAATTCCTGGCGCAATGGCCAAGCCGACCCGGTCGGCACCGGCATACACCGAACCGACGAACGTGAAGGACAGAAACAGCGCAAGGATTTGGATCCGCTTCATGCCAACAACCTACATCGGATCGAAGGAGCCGAACCTACGCTTTGGCGAGGAACGCGCCGTAGAGCGAAATCGAATCGATCTGGTCGCGGACCGCCATGGTCTCGCGGGCGCTGTGCATGGCCAGCATGGGCGCGCCGCAATCGACCGCCTCCATGGAAAGCTGTGCGGCCACCAAAGGCCCCACGGTGGACCCGCAAGCGAGATCGGCACGCATCGAGAAGTTCTGGAGCCCAACTGCCGCATCGCGGGCCACTTGACGCAACACCGCGGCACCACGGGCTTCGGTGGCGTAGCGCAAACCGGCGTTCCATTTGAGGACCGGACCACCGCCCAGCAAGGGTGCGTTGCCCGGCGAATGGCGCTCGGGGAAGTTGGGATGCACCGCGTGGGCCATATCGGCGGAAAGCGCGATCCCGCCCGACACCCAGGCCAGGAATGCCGATCGGTCGAGGCCGACACCGGCGGCGATACGTTCAAGAGTTTGCGGAAGAAACGCCGAGTCGGCGCCCACGGCTGCGGTGGAACCGACCTCTTCGCCATCCAGGAACGCCACCGCGATCAGCGTGTCGCTGCGCGCTGCGAGGGTCGACAGTGCGGTGGACATGGCGTGGCACGAGGCCAGGTTGTCCAGTCGTCCAGAGACCACAAGGTCGCCGCTACCGGCGAGGGCTGCGGGAGCCGCGTCGGAAAGGCACAGATCCCACGACAGAATCTGACTGCTCGACGCGTTCAAGGCGTCGGCCAACCGATCCTTCAGGGACGCCGCGTCCTCGAGGCCCAGCAATGCCGGAAAATGACGCTCCCGATCCACAACCAGGCCTTTTTCGTTGACCGTGCGATCCAGATGGATGGCCAGCGAAGGCACGATGGGACGGATTGTGTCCAGCTTGACCAGGTCCTCGCGGATCCAGCCGCCGTCGTCGCGGCACACGCGACCCGACACGACGAGCTCGCGATCCAGCCAAGTGTGGTTCAAGAGTCCGCCGTAGGCCTCCACCGCCAATTTCCGGCAACCGCAGGATTGGAACTCGGCATTGGGCTTGAGGCGCAGACAAGGGCTGTCGGTGTGGGCCAGGCCCAAAACCAACCGAGCGCACTTTTCCCGCGGCACGATCCACGCCACCACGGCCGCGCCGCGGCGAAGGAAGAACTTGCCGCCGGGCTCGGAAGGCCAGACCGGGTCCGACACCCCTACCTGACGGAATCCGGCGCGGACAAGATCCGTCGCGATCCGTTCGGCGGCGTGCCAGGGACTGGTGGAGTCGGACAGGAACCCGAGGAATCCTTCGATGGCGTCAGGCGACATCGTCGACCACGCGGGTGGTGTGGATGTTCTGGAAGACGTCGAGGTCTTCGTTCTGCGGGATGGACGGCAGGCGTTCGGCGGCGCGCCAGGCGTTCTCCTTGGTGAGAACGCGGTAGGCCACTCCATCGATCTCTACGGTCTTCATGGCACCCACCACTTGGCGCATGAGCGCGTCGTACGACACATACGACAATTTCCGTTCCTTGCGAAAGCCCAGCAGGTGTTTTTCGGTGCGATCGATCACCACGATGTCGGCGGGCGGGAACACGGTGCCGCCCTGGTCCTTCCAGGAGAAGGCGGTGAGGATGCGGTCGAGCGGACGGGAATGCAGGAAGTGGATCTCGGGAACGTCGATGGACGGATCCTCCTTGCGCAGGATCTCCTCCATCCGCGGACGCCGCCGGGAATATTCCCACCAGCGGTCGTTGGTCTCCTTGGGGACGATGTGGATCTTCTTCCCTTGGTCCAACGCCTCTTCGCGGACCATGCGGTTGCCTTCGGCCCACATCGAGTGGATGTCTTCCGGATCGGGATCCATCGACAGAACCTGTCCCGTGTCCGCGTCGCGCGGAACCAGCCCGAAATCGCGGGCCAGCGCCGACAGGAACGGGGCGGCTTCGCGCACGAAATACTCCGGACGCATGTGGTTCACGAGGGCTTCCAGGCCGCACGGCGCCCACATTTCCTCGTTCACCGGATCCATATGACGGAAACTGACCGAGAAGTAGACGTTGGTGTAGGGGTTGCGGTACCACCAGATCTTCTGGCCGTCTTGTTCCACCGGTTCCTGGAAGTACGTGATCTCCCGGGTCCACGCGTCGAATCCGGCGAGATCTGGGCGCAGGCCGCCCACCGTCATGTATTCCAGCACTAGACTCATGTGCTTGGAAAATGCCTTACATGCATCGGACTGTCACGGTCATGCCTGGAATTCGACCCGAATAGCCGACAATTCCCGCCAACGCGTCGGGTAGGAGCGCTGCAGGAAGGCCAGATTCAGGCGCAACAGCGTTTCGTGGAGGTTTTCCAAGCGAAAGACCATGTCTTCGTCGACCTCTTCCAGTTCCTGGAAGTTCCAGGGGCAGTGGTCCAATCCCTCGTCGGACAAAATCAGACTGCCATGGGTTCGGCAAATCAGCGGGCGCGCCGCGTAGATGGAACACAATCCTTGCGCGTCGAGATGTCCACACAAGGGCTCATCGGGATGAAAGTCGGAGCGCAGCTCGACCTGCCGCTCATCCTGAGGAGGGCCACCGGCCCGTCTCGAAGGGTGCGCGGCAGACTCTGACGCAATCGGAGACTCCGCTCGCCCTTCGAGACGGGCTCCTATGGAGCCCTCCTCAGGATGAGCGGATTTCGCCAATTTTTGTCTTTCCTGCTCCAGTTTGCGGATCCATGCCCACTCGACGGGAAGGATCGTCGGAATCCGTCGACAGCAGTGGTGGCACCCCGCTTTGCAGGCGATCTGCCCCGCAAGCGCGGTCGCCTGCTTGGCGTTTTTCCCATCGACAGCGGCCAGAAGCTTCTCGAAACCCGAGAAGTCCCACGGAACTTCCGCCGCGATGGCGACAATGTCCGCGGATGACAGAATTTGGATGGGGCTCGTCATTGCCGCACCCTTCGACTCCGCTCAGGGAGCGGCAATTGCTGATCGACGAACCGTTCCCTGAGCGGAGTCGAAGGGCGGTTCGTCACAGGTTCCGGTCGGTGTGGGGCTTGCCCAGGGAGGCTTCCAGTTCCATGGCCTCGATGAGATCGCTCTGCGAGCGCACCACGGCGCGCAGGCGCACCAGGAAATTGGTGCGTTGCATCTCCAGGGTGGCGATATCCACCTGCAGATGCTGGATGCGATCTTGCAGCGAGGCGGCTTCTTTTTCGGCGCGCGAATGGGCCTCGCGAATGATGAGTTCAGCTTCCTTCTCGGCCAACCGTTTGGTTTCGTCGAGCGACTTCTGCACCGTGAGCGCGGCGTCCTGCAGATTCTGTTCGATGAGGCGGTAATGGCCCAGGCGACCTTCCGCTTCCTTCATCCGCTCTTCCAACGTGGCGTTGGTCGCGTTGGCCTCTTCCAGCGCCGATGCCACCCGATCCAGGAACCCCTGCACTTCTTCGGGGTCGTAGCCGCGCATCTTGCGGCGGAATTCCTGCTTGCGGATGTCGAGAGGAGTGATGTTCAAGTGGAACCTCGAGATAGGAGAACACGGAGGACGATGGTGAGCCCTGCGGCCATGGCGGCGGCGACCCACGGCGACAAATCTATTCCCCGCAAGCGGGGAAGATGGCGACGCACCGGAACCAACCATGGCTCGGTGAGGGTTTCCAGGCCGCGAAACAGCGATGTCTGGCTGCTCCATTTGCGAAACGACAAGGCCTGTCGGGCCACGAGCGCAAAGACGGCACCCGAGCCCAGCAAGGTGGCCATTTCGGCCAGGAATCCCGCATTCTGACTCATGCCGGCACCGGTCGCGAACCGAAAATGGCTGTCCCCACGCGCACATGCGTGGCCCCTTCGGCAATGGCGACTTCCAGGTCGTCGGACATCCCCATGGATAGGATGTTCACCGAATTGGACCCCGAACGGAATGTTTCCAGCGCCTCGCGGGCCTTGGCGAACACCGGGCGCGCGGCCTGCGCTCCGCCTTCCAAAGGCGCCATGGCCATGAAGCCGCGAAACCTCGCATGACAAAATCCGGCGAGGATTTCCATCGCCTGCGGAATTTCGTCCAACGAAAAGCCTTGTTTGGTGGGTTCGTCGGTGAGGTGCAGTTGCAGAAGGAACTCCGACTTCAGGCCCTCTTCGCCCGCGATCCGCTCGACGGCTTCCAGGACGGAAAGGCTCCCCACACCGTGGACCAGGCTGGAAATGCAGAGGATCTTGCGGACCTTGTTGCGCTGCAAACTCCCGATGAAATGGAGGTTCGCTCCCGGGCGCGGAAATTTGTCCAACGATTCCTGCACGTAGTTCTCGCCAAATTCCGTCAAGCCAAGGGCCACCGCGGCGTCGATGGACGAAGCCGGGTGCTTCTTGGAGACGGCCACCAGGGTCACCTCGGCGCGATCGCGGCCCGCCGCGTCGCAAGCGCGACGGATTCTGTCTTCAACGGCGACCAGTCGTCCCTTCAATCCGTCCATGCGTTTCCTAAGTCCTCGAAGATGCCAGACCAAGCTGGCGAAGGATGACAAGATCCGCCCCGGCCGAAACCGCTTCGCAGCTTCCCATCGCGGAAGGATCGAGCCCCGAAAGCTCCGAGACGTTTCCTGTCGGGAGCCAGAATTTCCTGAAACCTTCGCGTTCGCACGCCAGGAACTTCTCCTCGACCATCCCCACCGGACGGATTTCGCCCGCCAAACCGATCTCGCCGGTGAAGGCGAAGCGGGCGTCCACCGGCACGCCGGAAAGATGCGAGGCCATGGCCACCAGCGCGGGCAAGCCCAACGACACGCCGTCCTTGGGGCCGTCGGGTCCCATCACGTTGAGGTGCCAGTCCATGTCGCGCAAGGTGTCCACTGGAAAACGCAATTGCTGCGCCATGGCCAGGCAGCGGCTTCGCGCCACGCGTGCGGCAAGCTCGGCCTGGGGGCCTGCGCCCGTCACCACTAGGCGCCCTTTGCCGGGGTAGGCCAGGGCCTCGATCTGGGACATGGCACCTCCCAGCGAAGACACCACGGGTGCATGCACGCACCCCGCGGGCAATTTGGTCGGGAGCAAATCCAACGGCCGCGCTTCCGGCCCCAACACGCCTGTGGCCCACGTCAGATCGGGTTGGAACTCGTTGCCTTCCAGGCGCAAACGCGCGCGACGACGACATAATTTGTGCAGACGCTGCGTGGCCCCAAGCACTCCTGCTTCGGCATATCCGCCCCGCAGCAAAACCTGCAAGATTTCCTCCTGCCGAAATTCCCCAGGCTGCAAACCGTAACACGGACAGACGGTCTCGACCAGGAGACCCACCAGCCTCCGTTTTTCCGAAGAGGAGAGACTCCGGATCCGTACGCGCGGAGTGCGAGCAGGCATGTTCTTGGGGACCGCTCCGTCGCGCGCGATCCAGACCACGATGCCGCGATCAACCTGACAGGAATTGTCCGACTCCTGGAGTTGGACCTCGACACGACCCTTCAAGCATTTCTGCAGGGCGGTCGCCAGATTGCGCTTGCCGCACCCGGCGGGGCCATGCAGAAGGATGTGCTGCACCGGCGAGTTGTCGACCGCCTCCTCGGGAGCCGACACGTAGGCCAGGAACGGGCTCGAGGACCGGGGTCCACCCTTTTCGGAAACCGACTCTTCTGGGCGCACCACCACACGGGACGCGACCAAGTCGGCGATTTCTTCTCGGGCTGCGGTGTGGAAGGGATGGAATTCGCCGAGGAGTTCGGAGAGCCCTTCGATCGTCACGCGGAAGGCCTCACGCCGCCGACGGACGACGCGAGCGTTCCCGCGCGGTGATGAGCGTGGGAGCCGATTTCTTCAACAAAGCTTCCTTGGTGACGATCACCTTCTCGACGTCCTTCCAATTGGGAGCCTCGAACATGGTGTCGGTCAGCGCGCCTTCCATCACCGATCGCAATCCACGCGCCCCTGTTTTGCGGGCCTTTGCGATGCGAACGGCTTCGCGCAGCGCGTCTTCTTCGAACTCCAATTGCAAACCGTCCAGCGAGAACAGGTACTGGTACTGCTTCACCAGCGCGTTCTTGGGCTCGGTCAAAATCTTGAGCAAGGTGTCTTCGTCGAGTTCCTGAAGCGCCACGATCATGGGCAGACGCCCCACCAGTTCGGGGATGATGCCGTAGGTCACGAGATCTTCCGGCTCGCACTGCAACAGCAGATCCGAAGTATCGCGCGACTTCTTGGTGCGAGGATCGGCCGACAGCCCAAGTTGCGTGGTGTTCACGCGGGAAGAAATGGTCTTCTCCAAGCCTTCGAACGCGCCGCCGCAGATGAACAGGATGTTGCGCGTGTCCATCTGGATCAGATTCTGTTCCGGATGCTTGCGCCCGCCTTTGGGGGGGATGGACGCCACGGTGCCTTCCAGGATCTTGAGCAAGGCCTGCTGCACGCCTTCGCCCGACACGTCGCGGGTGATGGACGCGTTTGCGCCTTTGCGCGAGATCTTGTCGACTTCGTCCAGGTACACGATGCCGCGCTGGGCCTGTTCCACATCGTAGTCGGCGGCCTGCAACAGGCGCACGAGGATGTTCTCCACGTCTTCGCCAACATAGCCAGCTTCTGTCAAGATGGTGGCGTCGGCGATGGTGAACGGTACGTTGAGCTGGCGCGCGATGGTCTGCGCCAAAAGCGTCTTGCCAGATCCTGTCGGGCCAAGCAAGAGAATGTTGCTCTTGTCGAGTTGGACGTCGGGTTTGGGGCCTCCCGCCACTCCGATGCGCTTGTAGTGGTTGTACACCGCCACCGAAAGCGCCTTCTTCGCGTGATCTTGACCGATGACGTATTCGTCGAGGTTGGCCTTGATCTGGGAAGGAATGGGCAGTTTGCCCTTGGCCGATGGAGTCGCGCCGGGAGCCAGCTTGGATTTGTCCTCGACCAGGATCTCGTTGCACATCCCGATGCATTCATCGCAGATGTTCACGCCCGGCCCGGTCACCATCCGGCCGACTTCCTCGCTGGACTTGCCGCAGAACGAGCATTTCACCCGTCCCAAGGAAGTCCCACGCTTCTCCCGCGGAGTCATCGCGCGGCCTTGGCGTCGCGCGACAGGATGTTGTCCACCAGACCGTAGTCGATGGCTTCCTGGGCGTTCAGGAAGAAGTTGCGGTCGGTGTCCTTCACGATCACGTCGAGAGGCTTCTCGGTGTGCTTGGCCAGGATCCCGTTGAGCTGGGACTTGATCTTGATGATTTCCTTGGCGGTGATCGAAATGTCCGAAGCCTGTCCGGTGGCGCCACCCGCGGGCTGGTGGATCATCACGCGCGAGTGGGGCAGGATGAACCGCTTGCCCTTGGTTCCCGCGCCCAGCAAAATGGCGCCCATGCTGGCGGCCGAGCCGACACAAATTGTCGAGACGTCGCACTTCACGTGCTGCATGGTGTCGTAGATGGCCAGACCCGCCGAGACCGATCCGCCCGGCGAGTTGATGTACACGATGATGTCTTTTTCGGGATCTTCGTATTCCAAGAAGATCATCTGGGCGATCACGGCGTTGGCGACCGCATCGTGGATCTCGGTGCCCAAGAAGATGATGCGCTCCTTGAGGAGCCTGGAATAAATGTCGTAGACGCGTTCGCCGCGCCCGGTGGTTTCGATGATCGTTGGCAGATACATGAATGAATTCTCCCTGAAATCGAGAAGGAGCCCTCCAGGGCTCCCACAGAACGATACCAACTCCGCGACCTTTGGTCGACCTCGGTAAAAATCGCCCTTAAGGACGAAGCAGGATCTTGTCGGAGCCGACCCCGCTTTGCGATAGAGTCTCGACCAGGACCAAGCCCTTCGCCGCCACAGCCAATCTGGCGCTTCCCGCTTCCAGATTGGCGGTTGCCAAAATCCGTCCCGACAGATCCTGTACCCGCAATCTGCAGGGCTCGGGAGACGAAATCGAGATCCCGCCGGCCACGGGCGTCACCGCGAATCCCTTTTTGCGGATCTTCGCGCGCACGTCGTCGGACAACGCAAAAACCACGGTCGTGTCGGAGAGCCCTCGCACTCGCAGCGAGACCGCGACGTCGCCTGCCGAAAACGCTTCGCCTTGGCTGGACAGGCCTTTCCAATCCAGGGCGATGGAGGATCCCACTCCCGTGGCGCCCCAGACCAACCCCGTCGATGGCTGCACGATGCGCGCCGCCCAAGCCGCGGGTTTTGCCAACGTTCCTGCGATTCGCACCGATGCCGTTGGAAGCGCCAAGGATCCGGCGATGGACGGAGAGGTCTTCCACGCCTGTTTGGTCGAGGCGTCGGCGGCGTTCAGATCGGCCAGGATGTTGGTGAACCTGCCCGCAAGGACGGAAGCGCCGAACCATGACAGAAATTGGTCGAAGTAGACCTCGTTGTGCGCGGTGTCTTCCTGCGCACCCGACGGATCCAGCGCCAGCCCCCAGAAATCGGTGCCCGGCGTGTGGAACTTGAGAAGTTCCTCCGCCCAGGCGTCGGCGGAATCGGCCCCTCCCGAAACCATGGCCGCGCAGGCCCACTGCCCCACCGTGAGATGCGAATGTTCGCGGCGCGAACGAACGGGCCCCGCGGTCCCCGACAGCGTGAAGGTCGACTCCACCGGCACCAGCGAGCCGTCCATCCGGTAGAAGTTGGCCTTCGCCGGGTCGCGCCCCACGAAGGAGTAGGCGTTGTCAAGAAATGACTTGGCGCGCGGCTCCTGGAACCACAGGTAATCCATGGCAAGGCGCCAGTGCACGCGGATGGCGTCCTTGTACAAGGTCTTACCTTCGTAGAAAGGATTGTAGCCAAGCGCACTGCCCGGAACCTCGCCTCCCCCGGTCGTCATCCAGTCGGGGAGCAGACCTTTGGAGTAGCCAGGGTTCTTGGCGATCATCTGGTAGGAAGATTCCAAGACCGAGTTCCAATTGCGCGATGCGTCGAATTGCTGGAAAATGCGGTAGCTGGCAGGCGAGAAGTAGCCCGGATTCACGAAATCGCATTTGCAGTACTGCGATTGCTCGCCGCCGCCCCATCCCGCCCCGGGTCTCAGGTTTCCGTTGTACACTCCGCTGTTCCAAAGAGTGGCCAACAACGACTGTGCTCGCGCCTTGTAGGAAACCCCTTTGGGGCTGTTGTGCGTCGCCCAGATCCCTTTGGTCTGGAGCGCGTCGGCGAAGATCAACATCAGCGCGATGTCCTGGTCGGCATCGGTCGCCATGCCGGTTCCGGTGATCTTGCCGTCCTGGTAGCGCCAGTCGTAGTAGCCCTTGGTGGCGTTCCACATCTTGCTTTCGGTCGCGTCCCAAATGCTGTTGAAGGCCGCTGCGTCGTTTTGGTACATGGCCAAAATCATTCCGTAGGCCTGGCCCTCCGAGACGGCGTCGCCGGGGGTTTCGGACTTGGGCCTATGAACCAAACCGTCGGACCAAGGCTCGATATTGCGTTTCTTCAGGCCCTTCCAGGTCTGCGACAACACGCTGTCCAACGGGGTGGAAACCATGGGGAGCTTGCCATAGATCCAAGGCGTCGCCGCAAAAGTGGTACCTGGCAAGACGAGAACTACAGCCGGGAGAATCCCGGCAAGGATAGAAGCAGAACGCATGAGGGCCAATGTACCGCTTGGACCGCGATTGCACCGACGATTTGCATGGTGCTCCGACAGACCCTGAACGCACGCCGAGAAACCTCTGCTCCAGCGAGAGCGGTGCGTGCTCGTGAAGCGCCCAACACTTAGGAAGCACCCAACACGTATCTTGATAGCTTCGTTGCCAGGAATGGATGGGGACTCCGCCCTTGTGAAGCTCGGGATCGGGCACAACAGGCGCCAGAACCCGGTAGTAGGAGGCGAAGCGCGAGATGAAAAGTGTACCGGGTTGGTTGATGGCGTTGGCCGCAATGGCGGTAGCCCAAGAAACAACGACGCTGGAGGTCCGCATGTCGAGCGACCCCCAAGGGCTCCATTCCAAACGGATCACCCGTTGCGGGTCGCGTCTGGCCAGCATTTCCACTGGGCTCGATTCGAGCGGACGACGCGAACTGGTGGTGATGAACGGCCAGCGAGCCTGGGTGGTCGACGAGACGACCCGGACCGGACGGTACCTGGAAGACCAGGGCGAAGCCTCCGACATCCGCATGCCCATCCACTCCGACAGTTCGGTCGCGCGATCCGGGGCCTACGTCGAATGGGGACAGGAATTGTCGCTCCTGAAAAGATCGGCCGCGACATCGTCCCAGCGGATCGAACGAGGAGGCGTCGCGTACGTCTTTTCGGTCGACAGCGTACCCCGCGGCCTGCTCGTGGTGCGGGGCATCGACACGATCGCGAGCTACGTCTACACATCCTACCGGTCGTCGGGCGTCTGCGATCCGGAGTCCTTCGCACCGGCACCCGACGTGGACTTCGCCAGGTCCGCGATCGAAGACTTGAACGTGATCTTCAAGGATTGGACAAAACCTGTCGAGCGCCGCAGGATTCCTTCGTGCAAGGCGCAGGGAGTCGTGGCCAGGATCAACCTGATGCGCAAGGCCATCGGCCCCTCCAAGGAAATGCCGTTCATCGGGTTTCTGGCGGGCATGAACGAGAAGCTGAAGGAACAAGAGCGGATCGCGACGCTGTCGTTCGCCATCCGCGAACCCCACAGGACCGGCCTGGACCTGTTCCGTAAATCGATCCGGTTCAACGTCGATTCGCTGCGCAAGCTGAAGATCTCGAGCCCGGGACAGTTCGATTTCGTCTGGGGCCACTACTACGCGACGCGCAGCCTAGACGACCTGAAGTTCATCGCTTCGACCTTCACCAAGAACGACACGGGCTTCGCCGAGAATTCCAGCAAGGAATTCATCCTGGCCACCAAACGAGCCGCGACAGCGGCGCTGCAAGGCAACCTCGCCACGCTGGACTACCTCGCCGAGGATCTGACGAAGGTGGGGCAAACCGTCCGCGACACCACGACGCACTTGTACGTCAGTTGGCTTTTGCAGCCCAAGGACAAACCGTCCTCGAAATGAGGGTCGTCGGACCGGGACGACCTCAATCCAGTTTTTTCTCCAGGAAAAGCGCCTTCCCCACCGCGGGATCCAGCTCGTACGAGACAAATCCTGTCTTGCGGTACAGGTCGCGCGCGATTGTATTGCCTTCCAGGACTTCCAGGGTGAGCTTGCAGCAGCCGCGTTCGCGGGCGACGGATTCGGCCGCCGAAATCAGGGCGCGTCCGATCCCATTTCCCCGGTGGGCGGGAGCCGTCACCAGATCGTGGATGTTCAGCAGAGGCTTGCAGGCGAACGTGGAAAAGCCTTCGTTGGCGACGCAAAGGCCCGCCGGCTCGCCGTCTCCGAACGCGAGCAGGACGGAAACCGTCGGACGTTCCGACAGGGCGCGGCAGAGGTTCGCTTTGACAAATTCCGTCAAAGGTTTTCCGCCCCCGGTTTCGCCGCGCGCGTAGGCGTCCAGCAAGGCCACCACGGCGAAACGGTCGGTGGACGAACTCCAGTCGGGGTGTCGGATGTCGATGTCCATGAGCGAACCATAGGAAGGTCCGCATCGGTTTGTCAGGGGTTCCTCGCGAACGCCAAATGAGATTGACATCCACCCTTGAATGATGGACCATTCCACATAATGGCTCCAGCCGTCAAAGAGCGCTTCGCAAGGGACGAAAACACCTTGATCATCGCCGTGTCCGTGCTTCTTGCGATCACGGTGGCGACGGCAATGTACGCTGGGTTCTTCAACAGGCGCTCCATCGCCATCGACGAATTCCTCCGTGGGAAACCGTTCTCCGACACCGTCGCCGGTGGGTCGTCGGTTTCGCGATGGGAGCGCACCGACAGCTCCTGGCGTTTCCATTATTGGCAAAATCGCGGATTCGCGTTCCCGTTCGCGGGAGGTGGCTTGCGCTTCGATACCGCCTCGGATTCCCGCGACCTGAGGAATCTTCAGCAGTTCGACCGCATCCGTTTTCGATTCAGGCACATCCACAATGGAAGCGCCCTGCTTCGGGTGTTCGTGGAAGACACCCGGATCCGCAAGGGGCAACCGCTGCTGGTCCCCAACCAGACCCAGTTCCGGCCCTCGGAAGCCTGGGCAGAGCACGCGCTAGAGTTGAAGAATCTGCAAGTGCCGAGTTGGTTCGTCGCCCAAAACGACCTCGAACAATCCGAGCAAGGCGTCCAGCTGAGCGACGTCCACACCATCCATTTCGTGACCCCGGACATCATCTCCAGCGGAGACTCCGGAATCATGGAGGTTTCCGACGTGCGCCTGGAGGGACGCGGCATCCCGCCGATGCAACTTGCGATGGGGCTGCAGGTTCTATGGATCGGGGGAGGACTTCTGTTCCTGTTGGGGAGGCTCTGGTCGTGGAAGGGTCGCGCACTGCGCGCCGTCGATCGAGCGACCTCGGCGGAGGAATTGGCTCGTACCAAAAGCGACTTCCTCGCCATCATGAGCCACGAGATCCGGACGCCTCTGAATGGCGTGATCGTCCCCGCGCAGCTGCTTCGGGATTCCAAGCTCGATTCCGATCAGACAGAACATGTCGAGACGATCCTCGAATCCGGAAACCACTTGGCGGCGATCCTCCAGGACGCCTTGGATTATTCCAAGATCGAGGCCGGCAAGCTCGAACTGGAGCATGTGCCGTTTTCCGTCGAACGCGCGCTGGTTTCCGTCAAACGCATCTTCGAACCCAAGGCGCGCGAAAAGGGCTTGGTGCTGGAAACCTGGTTGGATCCCGAGCTGCCATCGGCGGTTCTTGGCGATCCGTTGCGGTTGCGCCAAGTCTTGATGAACCTGGTCTCCAACGCGCTCAAGTTCACCGAACACGGAACCATCCGCGTCGAGGCGAACCGGGCTCCCAGATCCGGCGCCGCCTCGACAGAAATTGACATCACCTTCCGGGTATCGGACAGCGGCATCGGCATGGATCCGACCCTTTCCAGGCGGTTGTTCCAGAAATACACCCAGCTCGAGAGCAGCACGTCGCGCCGGTTCGGAGGAACCGGACTTGGGTTGTCCATTTCGCAAGGACTCGTCCAAGCCATGGGAGGCCGAATCGAACTCGAAAGCGCCGTAGGGAAAGGTTCGTCGTTCTTCTTCACCATCACCGTCGATCCGGCCGAGGTGAATCACGTGGAGGAAACCAACTTCTTCCCGACATTCGAAGCGCTCAAACCGCGGGTGCTGGTCGCCGACGACAACCGGGTGAACCTCAAAGTGGCCGATGCCATGCTGGTGAAGCTCGGATGCGAGGTGACTCTGGCATCGTCGGGCAAACAGGCCATCGCGATCCTGGAATCAAGTCCATTCGATCTGATCTTGATGGATTGCCACATGCCCGAAATGGACGGCTTCGACGCAAGCCGAATGATCCGCTCCTGGAACACCGAGACGGACGAAATCAAACGATCCGCATCGACGACTCCCATCGTGGCTTTGACCGCCGACGTTCTTCCGGGCATTCGGGAGCGTTGTCTGGACGCGAAAATGAACGGAATGATTTCCAAGCCTTTTCGGCAAGAAGAGTTGGCCAAGGAAATCGCTCGCTGGATTGGAAGCGGGCAATAACCCAATCTCAGAGCCTTGTTGCCCCAATCGCACAGCTCAATCGAAAGAAGAAGGTCGCCCCTTTTTCGGGCTGTGAAACCACGCGAATCGATCCCCCGTGGAGTTCGATGATCCGCTTCGCGGAAGCGAGCCCGATGCCGTCGCCGGGGAATTCGTCGGTGGAATGCTGTCTCCCGAAGATCTCGAACAGGTTGCGGGCTTCGTCGGCGCCGAATCCCACTCCGTTGTCCTTCACGTAGTACTCCCCGTCCTTGCACCCCACCACGATCAAAGGCTTGTGCTCGCGCGCCGAAAATTTCGCCGCGTTGCTCAGCAGATGCTGCCATACCTGGCGGAGCATGTCGGGGTCGGCGTGGCACCCCTCGAGCTGGCTCAGGAACAGCCGGTGTTCGGCGCGAGGATAGGCTTGACGGATTTCGTCCCAAAGCGAACGGATCGTGGAGCCAACCTCGTCGGCATCGATGTGGCGAGCCTGGATCCCCTGCGGGCCCAGCTTGGAGTAGCGCGAGATCGCCTTGTGCATGCGTGTCAAGCGATCGCAGGCGGCAAGGATCCTTTCCACCGGGTATCGCTGCGCTTCGTCCCTGTCCTTCAAGGCTTCCTCGATGAACCGCGCCCTGACCGCGATGCGCTGCAAACTGGGTTCGTAGCTGGACGACAACCCCTCCGTGCCATGGCTCAGTCGGTTGCGCAACGCTGTGAGTTCGCGCTCGCGCTCCAACACCCGGGCTTCGAGGATCTCGTTCGAGCGCGCCAAGGTGGCCTGATGGGCGAGATTGGCTTCGCGCGAGACCTTGGCCTCCTCCAGAAGCTTGCGCGCGATCCCCAACGGTTTTCCCACGAAATACAACCCGAAGGCGGTGCTCATCGCCAGCCCGATCACCTGGACGGTTTCTGGCATGGACTGGCTGGGGATCCAACCGAGCAACTCGAACCCCGCGACAAGCACGGTGTTGACCACGAATCCCACGCAGAGAAACCACGTGGTCCGAGGACCTACCAGAAAGCTCGACAAAAGAAGGAGCGGCACCTCGATGAACGAAGCCGGTCGACGGACACCGCCGCCAATCCAGGCTCCGACGACGACCACGGCTTGGATGCCCACCACGAAACCCGGAAACACGATGGACGGAAATCGTCCGACCAGTGCCATGGACAGGATGCAGGTCGCGGCCAGGATGGAATACGGAACGATGCGCATGGGATTGGATGCGGCATCCTGCCAATCGATCAGGATGATCGAGACGGCGCACACCATCAGGAACACCGACGTGAACCGCAGGGTCCGAGTCCGGAAGGACAACAGCGCGCTCAGCCGCTCGTTCACGAGATACTCTCGCGCCGGAGGTTGGCCATGGTTTTTTCCAGGACCAGTTGCAGCGAGGCGGCATCGGTCTGGATCCCGGCGAGTTGGGTTTGGACAGATTCTGGCATGGGCTCCTCGCCAAGGACCTTGGCGAATCCGGCGATCGATCGCAACGGGATCCTGAGGTCGTGCGACAAGGTCGCAGCCATGCGGGTCAGGCTCTCGTTGGCATCGCGCAGGCCTTGGGTGCGCTCTTCCACTTTCACCAGCAAGTTCCGGTTGTGCGCTTCCATCCGCTCGATCACTTCCGCAAGCTCGCGATCTTCGGTGTTGGCTGCGCGCAGTGCCGAAACCAAACCCATGATCGGAATGACCTGGTAGAAGACCACGGCAAATACAACCAGGATTTCGGTGAAAGCCCAGTTCACGAGGGGGAAGGTGAAATCCACGGTTCTCCAGCCCAGATGTTCCACCATGAAAAACCCGCCGATGGTCCCGATGTTCAAGAGTCCGTACCAGACCCCCCACCTGAAGCCCAGCAGCAAAGCCGCCAGCGGCACCGTGGCGGGAACGGTCAAGGTGGATCCGGCGGTGGCGCCATTGCGGTAGAGATTGGGAAGCAACGCGATGTAGAACACCGCCAGGATGATTTGGATGGCCAAGTCGAGCTGATCGCGCCGAAGAAGCCAACGCACCACGGCAATGCTGAGAAACGGCAACAGCACACTGGCCAAGCGGTACGGGTCGACAGGGCTGGAGGTGGCAAGCAGGAAAAGGATCGACAAGCCTTGAAGCCAGAGAAGCACGCGCAAAAACGACTCGAACAGCCGTTTCGCCGTGTTGCGGTCGTGCCCAAGTATTCCTTGTTGATCCAGCATGATTCTCCGCCACCGACCCGAACAATTCGGATCAGCAACCAGATCGTACCATAATCGGCGGAGAGTTAGGAACAAGAGAGATTGAACTCTGGACGTGCGGCATCGGGGAATCGGATAATGAACGACATGGTCCCATCCGCCCACCATCGGAGTCCTCAATACTTTGCGCCGCGACACGGCCAAGGAAGACTCCGATCGCTCGCACGTGGCGGCGGTGTCAAAGCGGGCTTCACGTTGGTCGAGGTGCTCGTCACCGTCGCCGTGGTGGGGGTCGTGTCGAGTCTGGCCTACTTCCAAATCGACAGCTATCGGGAACAGACCCGCCTGCGGCAAGCCGCCGAAAAGATCCACCAGACGCTTGGTTGGACTCGACTGAACGCCGAGAAGAAAGGCGACACCCTCATGGTCGCCATTTCCCTTCCAACGCTTTCCGTCTACCAGGACATCAACGGTTCGGGAAAGAAGGAATCCACCGACCCGCTCATTCTGACAGATTCCGTCTACGCGTCGGTGAGCCTGTTCAAGCCGTCGGTGGCCCCTCCCGAAGCGGCGGTTGCAGCACCGGCATCGGGACTCGCCGATGGAACGGGAAGCTGCGGCGCCGGAGTTTGCTGCACCCAAGGGTCGGGGACGACCCCGACCTGGTCGGACGGGATTGTCAATTTCTGTGCACGCGTGTCGCCGTCCCTGTCGCCGCTCAGCGAAGACGGCGCGATCTACCTGGCCTCCACGAAAGGCAGCGTGAAAGAGGTATGGGCCGTGGTGTTCAATCGAGCCAAGAGCTCCGAACCAACGCTATGGACCGCGACCAAGCCGCCGACCGCCGCATCGGACTGGAGAAAGGTCCGATGAAACGCCTTCGGGGTTTCAGCCTTCTGGAAGTGCTGATCGCCTTGGTGATCCTTTCCATCGTCCTTCCCGGTCTGGTGGCCATGTTCATGGGCTCCAAACGTTCGCAGGTGGGCTCTTTCGCCACCGAGCAGGCTTCGCAATTCGCCGAAGGAAAACTCGATTCGCTCCGATGGCTGGGTCGCTCCATGCTCACTCCGAAAAACACCTGGTCGGCGACCGCACCCGCCGCGCTCTCCAACAAGACCGCCGCGTGGCGCTGGAAGTTCGACACCGCCGACGGTGTCGCCAAAAGAGCGGGAGTCCTTTCCGTGGAAGTTTCGTGGAGCCAAGGCAAGACGCCGCACGCCATCACTCTCCAGTGGAGCGTGCCGTGAACAGACCGAACCGCGGCTTCACCCTCATCGAACTCCTTGTGGCGGTGGTCCTCTCCATCTTCGTACTCGAGATCGCATGGAAGATGCTTGGCGACCAGCGACAGAACATGGTCGGAATCCGTCAACGCATCCACGCGCAGAGCGTGGCGCGCGAAGCTCTCAAATCGATCGAATCCGAAATTCGCATCGCCGGTTTCGGGCAGGGTTTCCAATTCGCGGCAGGCAGCGCGGGACGCATCGACAGCTTGGGCGGATCCTCGGCCCTTTCCACATGTCCGGGGCTGGTCGGTCCCGACAACAGCTCCGTGATCGTGACCGACGGCGCCACCAACTACAACGACACGCTCACCTTGGCTTTCCCCACGGTGGTCCTTCCCTCCACTGGAACCGACTGTTCCCAGATTCAATGGTCGCGCTATTACGTCGATTCCAACGGCGATCTGCTCCGGACATCGGCTACCACATTCGCCGGTTTGGCCACGTCCACGTCCACCACCATCGCCGCCAAGGGAGTGGATGTGTTCCAGGTTCGGCTCGGCGTGATGGGAGGCGGCACGACTCCGACCACCCTGCTCGCGGCTGGGACCGAAGCCTGTTGCGGTGACTACCTCTATTGGAACGGCTCGAGCGCCACCGTGGGGCAGAAGTCCCCTTCCAGCATCCTGGTGACCCCGTACCTGTCGGCTTCCTGGAACGTGCTTTCCAGTGCATCCAAGACCTTCAGGGCCGGCGAGAAGTGGCGCGACACGCTGGTCTTGAAGCCCAACGGGGCGTATTTCCACGATCTCATCGCTTCCGGAGCCACCCTGTCCGCAGGCATTTTCACCACATCCGGAGCCCCGATCGCGACGGTGAACCTGCTGACTCTTCCCGCGACCGACTCCACCCTGAGCGCGGGGTCCACGGGATTGACCTACTCCTTCGACCTGGTCGTACCCACCGCCGGCACCTACAAGCTCGGTCTGGCCGGGAACTCCAAGACCACGATCGGACAAAATCTGACAATCATGACCATGAACGCCTTCCGGGTGGGAAGGGCGTCGGACACCTCGTGGTGGAAGGATCCCGGCTCCATGGCGGCCAACGACTGGTCGGCGGTGCGGCAGGTGGAGATCAAGATCCTTTCCCGCGCCGAATCGATGGAAGACTCGACGGCCACGACCATCGCGGGCCTCGCCAACTACACGCAGGGAACCAATCCCGTCGGCACGTTCAAGGCCACGGACAAGCAGGTCCGGACCCTGTTCGAGCACATCTATCCGGTAGGCAACAATGGAGCCAACTGACCCCTTCGACGCAGGGCCCGTCGACAGAAAACGTCATGCCGCCGCCGACCGGCGCGGATTGGCGATGTTCGGTGTCCTGGTGCTGGTGGTGATCTTCACGCTGCTGGGCGTGGGCGCCATCACCTTGGCCACGCGCGAGAACCAGAACAGCGGATCGGTGCTGGACATCAAATCGCGCCAATCGGCCGCCTACGCCGGACTGATGTTCGCGTTGGGCGAGTTCCAGAGGGATCCCGCCAATTTCGTGGCGCTGCTCGAGGCATGGAGGACAAAAAATGTCTACGGCGCGGCAACCAACCCGCTGCCGCAACTCTATCTGAAGTTCAGTCCCGCGGGCGGGGCGGTCGAGTTGAGCAAGACCAAGCAGGACTTCGCCATTCCCGGAACGCCGTACAGGATCGCGGTCGAGCTCGCGGGCGTGATGGTCCCAGCGTCCTCTTCGGAAGCCCCGGTCGTGGTGCTTCGCTCGACGGGTACCGGCCGATCCGGCGATGCGCAAACCGTGGTGGGGACCTACCGCGTCCGCAACGTGCGCGTCAACAGCTCGTCGGGTGCGAACTTGAACATCACCCACCCCTTCTACGTGAATTGCGGCGGCACCTGGAACAACAACTTGCAGACCGTGGGCGGCGACGTGTACCTGGGCGGGAACACGCACTTGAATTCCTCGACAGATTCCGTCTTCATCAAAGGGGGCGGGCTGAAGGTGAAGGGCGATTTCGACTGGGACTCGAAGGTCGCGGTCACGATCGAAGGCAACAGCTGGATCACCGGCAACATGGGCGTGCGGGACGGGACACCCACCATCCCCAAGACGTTCAAGGGACACCTCGTGGTTGACGGCAATCTCAACTGGGTGGACAACTCCCTGCTCACGGTCGAAGGCGCCTTGTTGGTGCGCGGCACCAGCGGCATCGTCGATCTCCATGGCGGCAGGCTCAACGTGGGTTCGGCGGGCATCGCCAAATCCGAGCTCTACATCCCCAACGGCAAGCTCAACACCTCGGATCTGGGATCGGTTGTGAACGTGACCGGACCCGCCTACGTCAAGCAGATCACGCTCACTGCCGGCAAGCCCATGATCCTCAACGTCAGCGGTCGACTCGAGCTGGCGCAAAACGGAGGCCTCCAGACCTTTCTGGGCTCGGGAACCTGGGGGCGGTTTGTCGCTCGCGCCATGTCGCCCGCAAGCAGTTTCAAGAATTCCGGCGGCAGCATCACCATCAACGGTGATTCGTGGGTGGAAACCCCCGCCAATACGATCCTTGGGAAGGCCGGCACACCATTCGGGGCCAGCCCCATCCTTTTCGGCGGTACCAGCAAGCTGTACTACGCCGGCGGAGCGACGGCCTCGTGGACGCTGTCCCCCGCTGGCACAGCGACCACGGGCACAGCTCCCGGTGTCAACACCGCCACCAACGGGTTGACCGGCCTCGGGTTCGACCTAGGCACTCCTCCCTGGGAAGTCGCCGATCTCGGAATGTCCATTTCGCCCACCGACGACAAGGAAATGATCGTCGACCTGACCAAGGACACGATGGTCCTCCACAAGGCGAAGATCGCCACCCTCGGCGCTGGCTACTGCCATGACAACCTCTCGCTTTGCGGTTCGTGGCTGAACAAATTGCGGACCGACGACATCGCAGCCGGAAGCCCCCATTTCTACAACGGCTACTTCGTGCTGCGCATCGACAATTTCGGCGCATCGCCGGCCAAGATGGCCTACGATCTCGGCGGCACCACCATGGCGCCGCTCGTCGGAAAATGGCTGATCCTTGTCTACTCTAACATGGCGTCGAACGCCAACCCGTGGCCCACCACGGCAGTCAATGCCGACCCCGCCAACCCCACCAACATCCAATTCGTCTACATCCCCAAGGGCAGCGGAGGCTCCATTTTTGCGGGGTTCCAGCCGAGAATTTCCAGCACCAATCCTCCACCTCTCGTGACCTTCACCGGGTATGTGCGCGACGATGAACGGGCCAACAACACCTGGGACCCCAAAGGTGGAGTCGATTTCCGAGGTGCGATGCACGTCATGGGGAGCAGCGCCGGGACGTTCACCGTCAACTCGGGCGCCAAACTTCCCACCTTCACGCTCGACAACGCGGTGCTCAACGACATCGGCGCAGCCTTCGGGAAAATCTTCGTGGACCCGATCACCAACCAACCGCTGGTCTCGAACGTATCCAGCGGCTTCGTGGCCACCGAGAACTGGATCCAGTTCCAGACCCTCTCCGAGCTGCGATAGGCCCGCTGGGTCCTAAACGACCGCAGGTTTGGGGTCCGAATCCTGGAAACAGGCCTTCCGCTCCTGTATCGTCAATAATCCACCCCGCAGCAAAGCCCTTGGCACCGGAGGTGCCCCGCCAAGGAATGGTTCGCAGCGATCGGGGTATCAGACCCGAGGCGAATGACCTGAGCGCCCCCTCC